>NZ_JBVIBK010000003.1:0-65084 GCF_055573455.1 Streptomyces sp. NPDC030183 | reverse complement strand
TGGTCGCCTGGGGGGACAGGGAAAAGAAGGAGGGAGGGTAACTGGGGTACTTTTTTGGTGTTGGGGCCGCGGACCGGACCCGGAGAGACTGGGGTTTTCCCCCCCCCCCCCCCCCCCCCCCCCACACCCATGTCGGGACGACGGCCGTCAGGACAGGCCCTTCTCCAGGGCGAAGGTGGCGTCGGCGAAGAACTGGCCGCTGTGCTCGTAGCGCTCGATACGGAGCTGGAAGTTCCGGTGGCGCACGAAATAGCCGGGGAAGTTGACCGACTCCAGCATGATCGAGCCCGAGTACGCGGAGCGGGGGCAGAACGTGGCGTCCTGCTTGAACAGGCCGGAGCCGTCGTCGCCCGAGGCGCGGAGCACGAAGTTCTGGTGGCGGACGTAGCGGCCGTCCGACATCCGGAAGGAGTAGCAGGAGGAGTTGGCGAGGCCGGAGACCACCTTGAAGGAGGAGTCCTCGCGGGTCTCGCTGCCGCTGGCCGAACCCACCTGGTCGAGCCGGAGGTAACCGCTGCTCAGATGCCAGTACCGGTCCGGGTAGTTGACGGACCGCACGGACTTCAGGCGGGTGGTGGACTGCGGCTTCTTGCCGGGCGACGTCGACTTGGACGGCTCGGCGGTCGGCTTCGACCCCTCCTGCCGCTTGTCGGAGGAGTCGGAGTCCTCGGAGTCCGACCCGTCCTTGTCGTCCTTGGACCCCTTCGCGCCGTCCTTGGCGCCCTGCGGCTCGGACAGCCCGCTCTTGCCGTCGGGGGCCGTCGTCGGCGGCGCCGGGGGAAGGGAGAGCGGGGCGACCGGGTCGTCGGCCAGGGTCGTGCGGTCCGTACGGGTCTGTGACGTGTCGTCAGAAGCGGCGTCCTGGAGGACGATCGCGGTGACACACGACGACACGACGGCCAGGGCGAGCGCTCCGGCCAGCCAGAGCCGGCGGGTGCCCGGTATTCGGGTGTCGTCGGGGGCGACACCGGTCTCCCACACCTTCGCGGATCTCAGCACCGGAAGGTTCGGGGTGTTCTGGTCCGGATCAGGTCCGGGCTTCGTTGGCGGCATGCGCGGTTCCCTCGGCGTCGCACAGGCGGACGCGAATTCGTCATGCGGGTCAGGGGAGGTGGTACGTGTCACCGGTGTGTGCAAACGCTTGCGGCCGTCACACAATCGGGAGATTGACCGTTGAAACAGTAGTGGACCGAGGGAGGCGCGGGGAGCCCTTTCCGAGAGCGCTTCCATAACGGAACGGCCCCGAAACGGCGGCCTCTTGGGGAGACATTCCGTACGGGTGCCCCCGTTCGGGGACGGACGGGGCCACCCGCGGGGACCGCCGGGGGCCTGTCGATCCCTGTCGATCCCTGCCCATCCCTGTCGATCCCTCGAAATGTATGACCGTACGCGTCATGTGCACGACCGTACGCGTCATGTGTACATCCGTACACATCATGTGTACGCTCGTACACATGGGATATCTGCTGCTCGGCTTCGCGATAGCCGCCGAGGTCGTGGCCACCACGGCCATGAAGTACAGCGAGGGCTTCAGCAAGTTGGGCCCGTCACTGGTCACGGGGATCGGTTACCTGGTCTCCTTCGGGCTCCTCGCCCAGGCGCTCAAGTCGATGTCCATCGGCACCGCCTACGCCATCTGGTCCGGCGTGGGCACCGCCAGCGTCGCCGCGCTGGGCCTGGTGCTCTTCGGGGAGGGACTCGGCCCCGCCGAGGCCGCCGGCATCGTGCTGATCATCGCGGGAGTGGTCGTGCTCAACCTGGGAGGTGCCCACTGATGGCCCGGCGGCACGACCCCGAGCGGCGGCAGCGGATCATCGACGCGGCGATCCGGGTCGTCGGGGAGAAGGGCATCGCGGGGCTGAGCCACCGCAGTGTGGCCGCCGAGGCGGACGTACCGCTCGGCTCGACGACGTACCACTTCAAGACCCTCGACGACCTCATGGTGGCCGCGCTGCGGCAGGCCAACGAGGGGTACGCGCGCATGGTCCTGGCCCGTGGCGCCCTCCAGGACCCACGGACCGACCTCGCCACCGAACTCGCCGCCCTCGGCAGTGAATGGTTCGCCGGCGACCGGACGGGCCTGGAGGTCGAGTACGAGCTCTATCTGGCCGCCCTGCGCCGACCGGCCCTCCGCCCGGTCGCCGCCGAGTGGGCCGAGGGCTTCGCGGACTGCCTGGCCCAGCGCACCGATCCGGTGACCGCGCGGGCGCTGGTCGCCCTGATCGACGGGATCTGCCTCCAGGTACTGCTGACGGGAGCGCCGTACGACGAGGAGTACGCGCGGGAGGTGCTGGCGCGGGTGATGCGCTGAGGGACGTTCGCTTCTGGCGCGGGGGTGAGGTGCTGAGGGGGCGCCCGCCGAATTTCGGCGGGCGGCGGCGGGAGGGTCGTCGCCGCCCCGGATGCCCGGCTCCTGAGACGTGCGGGGCGTGGGTTGGCCTGGTCCGCCCCCGGGCGGTTAGGTTTCCCTCATGACCGACACGACTGCTCCTCGCACCACCGGCGCCGTGGCCGCCGGCCTCGCCACGATCGCCGCCGACGGCACTGTTCTCGACACCTGGTACCCCGCGCCCGAGCTCATCGCCGAGCCGGGCCCGTCCGGCACCGAGCGGCTCGACGCCGAGCGGGCGGCCCAGCTGCTGGGCGGCGGCGCGACGGCGGCGATCGGTCAGGACACCCGCCGGGGCGTCGAGGTCGTCGCTGTCCGCACGGTCATCTCCTCGCTCGACGAGAAGCCGGTCGACACGCACGACGCGTACCTGCGTCTGCACCTGCTCTCCCACCGTCTGGTGAAGCCGCACGGCCAGAGCCTCGACGGCATCTTCGGCCTCCTGGCCAACGTCGCCTGGACCTCGCTCGGCCCGGTGGCCGTGGACGACCTGGAGAAGGTGCGGCTCAACGCGCGCGCCGAGGGCCTGCACCTCCAGGTGACGTCCGTCGACAAGTTCCCGCGGATGACGGACTACGTGGCCCCCAAGGGCGTCCGTATCGCCGACGCCGACCGGGTCCGGCTGGGCGCGCACCTCGCCGAGGGCACCACGGTCATGCACGAGGGCTTCGTCAACTTCAACGCCGGCACCCTCGGGACGTCGATGGTCGAGGGCCGTATCTCCGCCGGTGTCGTCGTCGGCGACGGCTCCGACATCGGCGGCGGCGCCTCCACGATGGGCACGCTGTCCGGTGGCGGCAACGTCATCATCTCCATCGGCGAGCGCTGCCTGGTCGGCGCCGAGGCGGGCGTCGGCATCGCCCTCGGCGACGAGTGCGTGGTGGAGGCGGGCCTGTACGTCACCGCGGGCACCCGGGTCACGATGCCCGACGGCCAGGTGGTCAAGGCCCGCGAACTCTCCGGCGCCTCCAACATCCTCTTCCGCCGCAACTCGGTCACCGGCACGGTCGAGGCCCGCCCGAACAACGCGGTCTGGGGCGGCCTGAACGAGATCCTGCACAGCCACAACTGACGACCGGCGAGCCGGTGTCGCGGAGCGCCCTTCCATGGTCCGAGCAGGGCCGGGGGAGGGCGCTTCGCATGATCTCTTACGGGTTGATCCGCGTGACCTTCCGGTGGGGGCGGCAGATGAACCGGGGGACGCACTGTCCTATCAGAGGGCGAGCCGACGAGATGAGGGCCGGACAGGATGAGGATCGATCGGGTGAGGACCCTGGCACGAGTGGTGAGCGGGGTGGTGGGCGCGGCCCTGGTGTGTGGGCTGCCCGCCGGTGTCGCGTACGCCGACGAGACCAACACGGCCTCGCACAACGGGCCCCGTATCGGGCTCGTCAACGTCGGCCAGGTCGACGACCCGATGGAGGACGTGCTGGAGCACACCCTGCTGTTCGGTGACGGGTACCGCTGGGGCTGAGCCGGCCCGCTTCAGGGGGCCCGGGGCCCGTACCGCGTTCGAGCGTGGTGCGGGCCCCGGCCCGTGTCCGGGAACTTTTTTCGGCGTACCGGCATAGCGGCGGGCGGATCCGCGCGTCACACAGAACACAGGGGCGGGACACAGGGCCCGCCGGGGAAGAGAAGGTGACGATGGATGCCGCAGGTCAGGAGAGTTTCCGGGAGTTCGTGGCCGGGCGGTCGTCGGCGCTGCTGAAGACCGCCGTCCTGCTCAGCGGCGGCGACCGGCACGCCGCCGAGGACCTGCTGCAGAACGCGCTCATCAAGGCGGCCGGCCGCTGGCAGCGGATCGACGAGCCCGAGGCGTACGTACGGCAGATCCTCTACCGGCAGCAGATCAGCCGCTGGCGGCTGAAATGGCGGCGCAAGGAGGTCACCGTCGCCGAGCTGCCCGACAGCGGCGCCGCCGACGGCGCGGCCGGGGTGGAACTGCGTCTGGTGATGCGCGGCGCGCTGGCGCGGCTGACCGCACGGCAGCGGACCATGCTCGTGCTGCGCTACTTCGAGGACCTGCCCGAGGCCGACGTGGCCCGCATCCTCGGCTGTTCCGTCGGGACCGTCCGGTCCACCACCCACCGCTCCCTCGCCCGGCTGCGGGAACTCGCGCCCGAGCTGGCCGGTCTCGGCCCCGCCCCGGCCGAGCAGCAGCCGTCCCGTGACTTCTCGCCCGTGGAGGTGCGTCCATGAACGTCGATGAACTGGTGCGCGACTCCCTGCGGGAGCAGGCCGCCGAACAACCGCCCCTGGAGCCGGGCTTCGCCGACCGTGTGCTGAACGTGCGGCGTCGCCGCCGGACCCGCAGGATCGCCACCGTCGCCGCGGCGACCGCCGCCGTGGTGGCCGTCGCGGTCGCCGTGCCGCTGCTGGAGTCCGGCAAGGACAAGGTGCGGCTCGCCAGCGAGATGAACAAGAGCGACATCATCGCCCACCCGAACCAGTCGCCGCCGCGCGACCTGATCGCCGCCGGGGACGTGGCGCTGGCCGCGTACTACACCTTCGACACGGTCAAGACGTCCAAGGACACCGCGGTCAGGCAGCGCAGCTACCGGATCCTCGACCAGAGGAACGGCAAGTACGTGAAGGACGACCGCTGGTCCATGGTGTCGGTCGCCCCCGGCATGCGGACCGCCGCCGTCCTGGAACGGGACCTGCCGGTCAAGCGGATCGGGCTGCTCGACCTGCTCTCCGGTGAGGTGGACCGCTGGATCCCGGTCGACCGGGGCGTCGCGAGCGTCGAGTTCTCGTCCGACGGCGGCAAGCTCGTCGCCACGACCTACAGCAAGAACCCCGACCTGCTGACCAGGGTGGACTACGACTCCGACGGCGACGGCAAGAAGAACGACTACCAGGTGGACTGGTCGACGTCGTACCGCACCGGCTTCTACGTGGTGGACGTCGACTCAGGGAAGGCCGGCTGGAGCGAGGTCGTCACCGACAACCAGGACGGGATCATCAACTCCCGCCAGGACTTCGCCTTCAGCGGCGACGCCAAGTCCGTCTACACCGGGCTGACCATGGAACCGCACCAGCAGTACTACGACCTCAAGGGCAACAAGGTCCCCGCGCCGCCGGACGAGATGTACCTGCACTGGTCGGTGGAGGCGCGGCTCTCCCCGGACGGCAGGCTCGCGGCCGGTGACTTCGCGGGCGGCGCCAAGACCACCGCCTCGTGGATCCTGGACCCCCGCACCGGCAAGCACCTCCACAAGGTGCGCGGTCAGCAACTGCTCGCCTGGGTCGACAACAAGCGGCTCATCGCCTGGGACATCGCGCCCGGGGACAACGAGTTCCGCAACGCCCTGGTGCTCGTCACCATCGGCAGCGACAAGACGCTCCCGCTCAGCGGCGCCCGCAAGGGCAACGACGGCGCGGCCGGCCGCTGGAACCCGGTCTTCGCCACCCGCTGACCACCGGGGGCGTGCTTCCTCAGGCGGCGGCCAGTGCTTCGTAGGCACCCAGCAGCCCGTCGGTCACCTCGTGGCCGGCGGGCCGCAGCGGTGCCCGGACCGGGCCCGCCGGCAGGCCGAGCCGCCCGAGCAGTGCCTTCGCCGTGACGGTGCCCGGCAGACCGGATGCCATCATCGCCTCCGTCAGCGGGACCGCCGCCCGCTGCAACCGCGCCGCCGTCGCGGTGTCGCCCGCGTCGAACGCGTCCACGATCGACCGGAAGTGACGGGGCACGGCGTTGGCGACCGTGCCGATGTAGCCCGCGCCGCCGAGCGCGTACAGCGCCAGGACGTACTCGTCGCAGCCCGTGTAGTACGCCAACTCCGTCTCCGCCAGCACCTTCTGGGTGCCGAGGAGGTCGTAGGCGCAGTCCTTCACCGCCACGATCCGGGGGTGGGCCGCGAGGCGGATCATGGTCGCCGGTTCGATCCGGGTGCCGGTGCGGCCGGGGATGTCGTACAGGGCGAGCGGGAGGCCGCAGCGGTCGGCGAGTTCACGGAAGTGCGCCTCGACGGCGTCCTGCGGGGGCCTGCTGTAGTACGGGGTGACCGCCAGGAGGCCGTCGGCGCCCGCCTTCTCGGCGGCCAGGGCCAGTTCCACGGTGTGCCGGGTGTCGTACGTGCCCACGCCCGCCACGATCGCGGCCCGGTCCCCGACCGCCGCCCGGACCGCCCGGATCAGCTCCGCCTTCTCCGCGTCCGTCGTCGTCGGCGCCTCACCCGTCGTACCGGACAGGACCAGCCCCTCGCAGCCCTCCGCCACCAGCCGGTCGGCGAGCCGCTGCGCCCCGTCGAGGTCGAGCTGTCCGTCCACGGTGAACGGGGTGATCATCGCGCAGAGGGCGCGGCCGAACGGGGCGGGGCGGTGCGTGGTGGTGGTCATGGGGGTAGTCTTGGCGCACGCATTGTGAAGCTCCACTTAATTCTTCTACGGAGTATGCGAAAGCATTGCTACGAGGGGGAAACATGGGCGGCGTGGAGGTCGGCTGCCTAGCGTGCGCCGGTCCGGGTACTCGGGGGCTCCCGAGTATGTGAGGAGGCGGAACTGTGACCGGGACCCTCGAAACCAGGCCGGACCGAGCCGCGCGTTCCGGGGCGCGCGGGCACGATCACCACTCCGTGGGGGAGCTGGTGGGACAGGCCACCGAGCAGCTCTCCCTGCTCGTGCGCCAGGAGATGGCCCTCGCCAAGGAGGAGCTGGCCGAGAAGGGGCGGCGCGCAGGGCGTGGCGGCGGGCTGCTGGGCGCGGCCGGAGCCGTGGCATATGTCGGGTTCATGACGATGGCCGGCGCCGCCGTCGCGGCGCTCTCCCTGGTCGTGGACGTGTGGGCCGCCGCGCTCATCGTGATGGGTGTGCTGTTCGTGATCGCGGCGGTACTGGCCGCCGTCGGGCGCGCTCAGCTCAAGCGGGCGACCCCGCCCAAGCCGGAGCGGGCGCTCGACAGCGTCAAGGCGGATGTCGACGAGATCAAGGGAAGGGCACGGCGATGATGATGGCCATGGGTGCGTCCGGCGGTGCCAAGGGATGGGCCGGGGAGAAGGAGGCGATCGGGGCGAAGGGCCCCGACGAACTCCGCCGGCAGATCGAGCTGACCCGGTCCCGGCTCGGCGACACGGTCGAGGAACTGGCCGCCAAGGCGGATGTGAAGGCGCGCGCCCGTGAGCGCGTGGAGTCCGTACGGCAGCGGGTGCCCCGGGAAGCGGTGATCGTGGGAGGCGCGGGAGTGGCCGTCCTGGCCACGGGCGTCTTCGTGTGGCGGCACTACTACCACTAGCGGCGCGGCCCCGGAGTGCGCGGTCCCTCCAGGGCGGGTTCCTGGTGGAGGGCGCTTTGCCGTGCCCCTTGCGTAAGCGGGATCGGGGGCCGTTCCTCCGTCTGAGTGCCCGTGTTCATGCCGGTGTGTGCCTGAGCGCCGGGCCGACCCTTTCGGCTGGTCGGCTTCGACTGGTCGGCTCGGCGGCTCTCTCGGACCATCGGCTCAGTTGATCGGCTCGACGTCCTGCGATGTCGTCGTACGGGCCCTCGCCTCCCGCAGCGCCCGTAGCCGGGGCGGCCAGGCGCGGGTGTCGCGGGGCTCGACGTACGGCTCCTCCGAGGGCGGGCGGCCCTGGACGATTCCGCGTTCGCGGGACAGCTCGGCGTCGAACTCCAGGCCGAGGAGGATCGCCATGTTGGTGAGCCAGAGCCAGACCAGGAAGACGACGGCGCCGGCCAGTGTGCCGTACGTCTTGTTGTAGGAGCCGAAGTTGGCCGCGTAGACGGCGAACCCGGCCGACACGACGAGCCAGATCAGGGTGGCGACGACCCCGCCGGGGCTGACCCAGCGCAGGCCCCGGCCGCGGACGTTGGGCGCCGCCCAGTACAGCAGGGCGATCATCACGGTCACCAGCACCAGCAGCACCGGCCACTTGGCGACCCCCCACACCGCGATGGCGGCGTCGCCGAGCCCCACCATCGTGCCCGCCCGCTCGGCCAGCGGCCCCGTGAACACCACGATCACCGCGCTCACGGCGATCATCAGCATCAGCACCAGGGTCAGCGCGATCCGCAGCGGCGTCAGCTTCCACACCGGGCGTCCCTCCGGCAGGTCGTACACCGCGTTGGAGGCGCGGATGAAGGCGGCCACGTACCCGGACGACGACCACACCGCCGTCAGCAGGCCGATGACGGCCAGCACTCCGCCGGTGCCCCCGCCGCTGTCGCTCAGTTGCACGACGGCGTCCCGCAACACGTCCCGCGCGGGGCCCGGCGCCAACTCGCCTATGTTGTCCAGGAGTCCGTCGATGGTGCGCTGCCCGGCGACACCGAGCAGCGACACGGTGAGCAGCAGCGCGGGGAACAGCGACAGCACGCCGTAGTACGTCAACGCCGCCGCCCGGTCCGCGAGATCGTCGTCCAGGACCTCCTTGGCCGTGCGCCGCACCACCGCCCACCAGGAACTCCTCGGCAGCCGGATGGGGCTGCCCGCCACCTCGGGCCCGTGTCCGGCTCCCGCCCCGGTGCCGGCGTCACCGCCGGTTCCGGCGCCCGCCCCCGACCTCAGCCCCGTCCCCGTTACCGCCCCCGTGTTCGCCTGCGCGGCGTCGGACCGCTTCTCGTCCATGACCGGGCGGGTCTCCCGAATTCGGGCTCCGAATCGCCCGGTTGACCTGAATCCTGGTTGAGGTTGAAGGGTGGGGGGTGCCCGTCCGTCGAGCACCGAACCTGGGGGAGCGTCATGACCCGTCGTACCGATGTCCATCCCGTCCTCGACCGCCCCGGCGTCGGGGCGCCCTTCTTCGGCACCTGGCGGGTCGGAACGCCGCGGCGGCAGCACCAGACCGTCGAAGCCGTCGCCGACACCTGGCTGGGGCGGCCCTGGCCCGCCGAAGGGATGTTGGGTTACTTCCTCTACACCGGTCACGACGGCTCCACGCTGCTGCACTACGCGCAGTGGGCCGACGAGCAGGCGTACGAAGCGTTCGCGCGGACCCGCCGACAGGAACGCGACGACGCGATCGACACCGCCGTGCCGGACATCGAGCGGGACCGGATCGGGCGCTACCGCCACTACCGCAGTCTCGGCGGCGGCCATCTCGACGTACGCGTGCCGGGGTGCGTCGTCATCGTCGACATCGAGTTCGACGGCCCGGATCCGGGCCGGCAGCGGGCCTGGGTGGACGCCGTGGCGGAGGCGCTGGCCACCGAGCCGGACCCGCACCCCGGCGGTATCGCCGCCCACTTCCATCTCGGCACCGACGGCACCCGGGTCCTGAACTACGCCGAATGGGAGAGCGCCCAGGACCACATCGACGCCCTCGCGGACGGCCACGGCGTCGGCTCACCCACCGAAGCCTGGCAGCGCGTCCAGACCTGGCCGGGGCTGAAGGGCAGCACGATCAGCCGGTACGAGTACGCCCTCGGTCTCCTGCCCGACTGACGCGAAAGGGGCCGGAACAGAACTCATCGAACACTCGAACCGTCTGGACAAAAAAAGTTTTCGGTGGGACGGTGGAGTCATGTGGGACGTCACCGTGATCGAGGACCCGGAAGCCGCGGCCGTGTCGCTGGACCCCGTACGGGCCCGGCTGCTCGCCGAGCTGGCGGCCGGCCCGGCGAGCGCCGCGATGCTGGCCGGAAAGGTCGGGCTGCCCCGCCAGAAGGTGAACTACCACCTGAAGGCGCTGGAGCAGCACGGCCTGGTCGAACTGGCGGAGGAGCGCCGCAAGGGCAATGTCACCGAGCGGCTGATGCGAGCGACCGCCGCGTCGTATGTGATCTCACCGCTCGCGCTCGCCGCCGTGCAGCCGGACCCGGACCGCTTCCGGGACCAGCTCTCGGCGCGCTGGCTGCTCGCGCTCGGCGCCCGGCTCGTCCGCGACGTCGGGTCGCTGATCACCGGCGCGGCCAAGGCGCGCAGGCGGCTCGCGACCTACGCGCTCGACGGCGAGGTCACCTTCGCCTCGGCCGCCGACCGCGCGGCGTTCGTGCGGGAGCTGACGGCCGGGGTGAGCGCCCTCATCCGCAAGTACGACGCCCCCGACGCCGAGGGCGGCCGGGCGCACCGCGTCGTCGTCGCCGTCCACCCCACGATCACCCGCCCGGCCGGGACGGCTGACGAGGCGCCGGACGCCACCGCGGCCGACCCCGCCCCTCGACTCCCGGCAGGACCCCCGCACGGCAGTCCCGCCCCCGAATCGCACCCGTAGTACTCAGGAGCCACCATGTCCAAGGAATTCGAGATCGCCCGTGAGTTCGAGGTCGACGCCACGCCCGAGCAGGTGTGGGAGGCCGTGACCAGCGGTACCGGCGGCTGGCTGTGGCCGATGGAGGCGCCCGAGCCGCGGGTCGGCGGCAAGGGGCCCTTCGGGTCCGAGGTCACCGCCTGGGAGCCGCCGCACCACTACACCAACCGGGTGGAGGACGTCGACGGCATCTCCGAGCAGACCCTCAACCAGCTCGACTACACCATCGAGCCGCGCGACGAAGGCCGGCGCGCCTGGGTGCGGTACGTGCACAGCGGCATCTTCGTCGACGACTGGGACAACCAGTACGACGCCGCCGGCCGGCACACCGACTTCTATCTGCACACCCTGCGCCAGTACCTGACCCGCTTCGAGGGGCGGCCGGTCACCGCCTTCACCACGTTCGACGGGCCCGGGGCGTCCTCGGCCGCCGACGCGTTCACCGCCGTCGCGCGGGCGCTCGGCCTCGCCGACGACACCGCCGAGGGTGCGCGCCTCCGGGCGGAGGGGCCCGACGGCAAGCCCCTGGACGCGGTGGTCGACTACCGCACCCCCTACTTCATCGGCTTGCGCACCGACGACGCCCTCATCCGCTTCTTCGGCCGCAACCACTGGGGCCACCCCGTCGGCGTCAGCGTCCACGACTTCGCGCCGGACGCCGACGCCGAGGCCGACGAGACGGCGTGGAAGGGCTGGCTGAACGGGGTGTTCAGCCAGCCCTGACAGACCCGGAACGCTCTGCCCGTTACGGGCGGAACCGCAGCACCGACGGGTCGTGGTCGCTGATCTGGTCGTGGAACTCCGCGTTGATGTGCACGCTGTCGTACGTGAACTCGCAGGAGCGACGGATCGACGGGCTCACCAGGATCTGGTCGAGGACCTGCGCGTTGCCCTGGTAGACGTACGAGTAACGCTCGCTCCTCGGCAGCGACTTGACCGACGACCACAGCGCGCCGCCGTCCTCCAGCAGCTTGGCGGTGTCGGAGAACTCGAAGTCGTTGATGTCGCCCAGGGCGATGACGTTCGCGCTCTTCTGCTTCGCCAGGATCTCCTTGACGAACGTGTTCACCGCGGTCGCCTGGAGGTGCCGCTGCGTCTCCGAGCTGCGGGCCGGCGGCTGGAACTGCGAGTGCAGCGCCTGGTCGCCGCCCTTGGACGAGAAGTGGTTCGCGATGACGAACACCGTCTCGCCCCGGAAGGAGAACTCGCCGACGAGGGGCTTGCGGCTGTTGGTCCAGGCGGCGTTCGCCGGGTCGATACGACCGGGGGAGGCCGTCAGCCGGGCCCTGCCGTACGCCTTCGTCACACCGACGGAGGTGGTGGCGTCGCCGCCCGCGCGGTCGGTGAAGGACACCCGCCGGGGGTTGAACAGGAACACCTGGCGGATGTTGCCGCCGGGCTCGCCGCCGTCCGCGAGGTCGACCGGGTCGATGGAACGCCAGTCGTACGCCGGGCCGCCGGCCGCCACGATGGCGTCGGTCAGCTTCTTCACCGTCTGGTCGGCGGCGACCGTACCGTCCTTCGCGGCGCCGCTGTTGTCCTGGATCTCCTCCAGGGCCACGATGTCGGGCGACTGCAGGTTGTTCACGATCGCGGCCGCGTGCGCGGCGAAGGTCGTGTCGGAGGGGTCGAGGTTCTCGACGTTGTACGTCGCCACCGCCAGCTCGCCACGCGCCTGCTTACGGGTCGTCTCCCGCTCCAGGCCGCCCTGCTCCAGGGTGCCGAGCTTGCTCGCGACCAGCGTGTAACCGCCGAACTGGTTGTAGTCCAGGGGGCCCTCGGTGGTGCCCGCGAGGACGTCGCCGACGTTCGCCTTCGGGAAGTCGGCGACCGCGCCGAGCGACTGGATCTGGAGCCGGCCGGTGTTCTGCGAGGTGTAGGAGCCGTAGACCGTGCCGCCGCGGCGGCTGGCGTTCTCACGCGGCTTCACCGTGACCCACAGCTCGGTGAACGGGTCCGTCGCGGTGACCACACGGGCGTCGGCGACCTGGACGTTCATGCCCTCCAGGGACTCGTAGTGGTCCAGGGCGTAGGCGGCCGGGTCGAGGGTGAGCCCGTTGATCGAGCCGTTCGCCGCGGTGTCGCCCGCGGGGGCGTACGCGTCCGGCACGGAGTCGGCGTCGACGACGGTCGCGGCCGGGACGGCGTTGCCGCCGGAGACCACGGTGACGGTGGCGCGGGTGATCTGCGTCACCGACTGGTTTCCGGACGAAGTACCGCCCGGCACGAACTCGCCGACCGTGCCCGACACCGTGACCGCGTCGCCCACGGCGACCTTCGGCGTGGAGCTCGTGAAGACGAAGATGCCCTCGCTCGTGGCCGGGCTGTCGTCCGCCCGGGTGTCCTGCATCCAGAAGCCGCGCGACGAACCATAGGTCCGGACACCCGTGACGATGCCCTCGACACCGGTGACCTGCTGGCCGACGAGCGGCGAGGTTCGCGTGGTGCCCTGGATGTCGTGGATGCGTATGGTGTCCGCCGCGGCGGGCGAGGTCAGGGCCACGGCGGAGACGGTGGAGCAGATGGCGGCGACGGTCAGCGCGCCGATGCGCGCGGTTCTCTTGCTCGGCAAGGGGATCCCTCCGGGGACGTACATGGGCGCCGGGACGAGGGTGGACGGGGGGTGGCCTGTTACCGGTGGGGCGGTGTGACGCGCGTAGAACGCCGGAACGCCCGACAGGGCGTCCAAGGGGCCGGGGTGTTCGCCCCCGTAGCTACCCGTGAGTTTCTACGCGCGTCAATCTCCAGCCTGGTCAGGCCACTTGTCAAGGTTTCGGCCACGTCCGACATCTGGCAGGTACATGAACCAGGCGGCATGGGTGGAAATCCGTCTAGGCTGAGCGGCTGCCGAGGTGGTGCCCCGACAGGCCCCGCCCCGCCCTTCGGTGATGCTTGTTCCGCACACCGCTCGCCGTCGTCCGCCCCCGAGGAGAACCCCCCGATGTCAGACAGCTCGCCACTGCCGCCGGTGCGGCTCCGCTCCGAGGCGGAACTGGCGCGGGACGCGCTCGCCACCCCGCTGCTCTCGCGCGCCGCGCGACTCGCCCGCTGGGCCGGGCCGGAGACACGGGTGGGCGCCGGGGGCGAACTCGTCGAGGAACAACTCCCCGCCGCCGCCGAAGCCCTGGGGCTCACCGGCGCGGGCGCCACCACCGGGGACACCACCGGGCCCGTCACCGCCGAGGACGCGGCGGCGCTGGCGAGCGAGGCGTGGCGGGTGGCCGTGGACACCGGGCTCGTCGAGATCGCGGACCCGGACCAGGAGGAGGGCAGCGGGGTCACCACCGGCGACGCGCTCGCGCTCCTCACCTCCGGCGCGCCCCGCGATGTGCTCGGCGTCTGGCTCGCCGCCCTGGAGGCCGCGCTGGCCGACGCGAGCGTGCCCGAACTCGACGGTCTCGTCGACGCCATGGAGTCCGGCGGCGAGATCGACTTCTCCGAGCTGGACTGGGACCCCGAGGCCGAGGCGGAGTTCCTCGACGGGGTGCTCGGCAACCTCTACCTCCTCACCGTCAGCGAGGACGGACCCGGCGACGGGCCGGTGCCGTTGCCCGCCCTCGCCGCGTCGATGATCGTGCCGGACGACATGGGGGAGCCCACCAACGACGTACTGGAGCAGGTGTCGGACGCGATGATGCGGCTCGACGACCAGTTCCGGGTGCTGGAGCCGGTCGGACTGGTGGAGTACCAGCCCGTGGACGAGGCGCTCATGACGGACGCGGAGGAGAACGCGGCCGCGGGGGGCACCGCGGCCGAGGGGGGCACCGCCGAGGGCGCCGGGAGCGGTCCCGTCGTCGACGACACCGATGTCACCCGGTACGGCATGGTGCGGCTCACCCCGCTCGGGCTGTACGGGATGCGGACGCGCCTCCAGGAGGCGGGACTCGTGGCCCCGGCGGTCGGGGACCTCGCCGACAAGGGTGCGGACGTGCTGCTCGACGGCACCGCCGAGTACCCGCCGGGGGCGGCCCTCGCCGAGACCGAGCAGTGGCTGGCCCGGCATGAACCGCTGGCCGCCGCGCGCGAGTTGCTCGCCGCAGCCCGGGGCTCCGACCAGGGGGCGCCGTTGCGGAGGCTGCGCTGCCAGCAGGCGCTGTCCCTGGTGGGGGCCGTCGCGGAGCCCGCCCTGCGGGAGGTGCTCGACGACGCGGAACTGGGCGGGCTCGCGCGGGTGTGGCTCACCGAACGGGGCGCCGCGGACGTGCCGGCTCCATCGGAGGAGATGGTGTTCTGGCTGACCATCGACACGGTGGCCGCGCAGCTGGCGGCCGAGGGGAACTCGGCGGAGCTGCGGGGGCTGGTGGAGGGGCTCGCGCAGCAGCACCGGGGGTTCTTCGACGCGGCGTGGCGGGTGGGGCATCCGGCCACGGCGGACGTGCTGGAGGCGATGGGGCGCATCCATCCGGACAAGCGGGTGGCGAAGGAGGCGCGGAAGGCGGCGTTCAAGGCGCGGTCGCAGAAGGGGGAGTGAGGGCTGCCGGGCGCCTGGCAGCTCGGGGGTGCGTGTGGTTTAGGCGGCTGCGGGTGGTGTGTGGTTTCTCGCGCAGTTCCCCGCGCCCCTGAAGGCTCGAGCCTGCGGCCCGGACTTCAGCGGGATGGCGCGCCGTCGAAAAGCACGAGGCGCAGGCCCGGGCGCTTCTCGGGGGCGCTGGGAGCACGAACGGCCCCCACCCGCCCGCACTCGCCCGACAACCCCGGTCTCCCGAGCTCTCCCGCGGTGTTCAACCACCGTTCAGGCGCGGGCGGGACAGTGCGGCGCGAAGGTTGGGTCCGCCACCCTCCACGGTCCTCCCACCGCACGCAGGAGACAGCATGTCGCTCACCCGCAGGGACTTCGCCAGTCGATCCGCGGTCACCGGCGCCGGTGTCGCGCTGGCCGGCACCGTGGGCGCCCTCGCCACCGCCCCACACGCCCTCGCGGTGTCGGACACCGGCGCGGACGACACGGACGGCGCCGGCCCCGACCGCGCGGACGACGGCGAGGCGCACCGGCACCGCGGAGCCGGCTACGGCCCCCTCGTCCCCGACCCGCAGGGGATCCTCGCGCTGCCGGCCGGATTCACGTACAGGATCCTCACCCACAGCGGCAGGACCAGACTGGAGTCCGGTGAGTTCACCCCGGGCAAGCACGACGGCACCGCCGCGTTCCCCGGACCCCGGGGCACCACCCTGCTCGTCAACAACCACGAACTGAAGGGCCCCCGCGCCAACTGGCCGCACCCGGTGCCGCTCACCGAGGGGCTCGTGTACGACCCGGCCGCGTCCGGCGGCTGCACGGTCGTCGAGGTCCGCCCCGACGGCCGGGTCGCCGAATGGGTCGGCATCGCGGGCACCTCCACCAACTGCGCGGGCGGCAGCACCCCGTGGGGCACCTGGCTCACCTGCGAGGAGAACTCCGACCGGGCCGGCGTCAACGGCATGACCAAGGACCACGGCTACGTCTTCGAGGTCGACCCCTGCGACCGGCGCGCCAACCGCGACCCGAAGCCCCTGAAGTTCTTCGGCCGGTACGACCACGAGGCCGTCGTCATCGACCCCAGGCGCGGCCACGCCTACCTCACCGAGGACGCCGCCGCCCCCAACGGCCTCTTCTACCGCTGGACCCCGCCGAAGGGCTTCACCCACGGCCCGCGGAGGTTCCGCGCCCTGGCCGACGATGCGGGTGTCCTCCAGGCCCCCAAGTGCTACGACTCCGGCGGCCGGTTCGTCGACGACCTCTCCCGCGCCACCCGCATCGGCACCGTCTACGGCGTCGACTGGGTCGACGTCCCCGACCGGGACGCGCGGACCGTCGCCGTGCGCAAGCAGTTCGACGAGATCACCCGCGCACGCAAGCTCGAAGGCATGTGGTGGGGCGACGGCGGCGCCTACCTCGTCTCCTCCTACGCCCGCGCGGAGAGCCCCGGCGCCGCGCACGACGGCCAGGTCTGGTTCTACGACCCCAAGCGCCGCACCCTCACCCTGAAGGTCCTGCTCGGCGTCAATCCCGACCCGTCCGCCGACGGCGCCCTCGACGGCCCCGACAACATCACCGTCTCCCCGTACGGCGGCATCGTCATCGCCGAGGACGGCGAAGGCGTCCAGCACCTGTTCGGCGCCACCGACAGCGGCCGTACGTATCCGATCGCCCGCAACGAGCTGAACATCGGCACCGAGGAGGAGCCGGAGTACAGCGAGTTCGCCGGCGTCACCTTCTCGCCCGACGGCAAGACGCTGTACGCCAACATCCAGACGCCCGGCATCCTGCTCGCGATCACCGGCCCCTGGAAGCGGCAGAAGCGGTGAAGCGGTAAAGGCGGTCATTTATTCGGTCGCCCGCCCCGCGACCGCCCTCCTAGAGTGATGCACGTCCAGGTGCGAAGGCAGGACCTACTTCCACTCTTAATGGGGCGGTCGCGGGTTCGAGTCCCGCCACCGGCACCAACACGCCGGTGTAGCTCAGGGGTTAGAGCACCTACGTCGGTTCCGCCGAATTCGATCTCTGGACACCCAAAACTTCATGCACCTCCCGGTGCGCGGGCTGCGGCTCCTTCTTCTGTAAAAAGAATCCACGCCGCCGCCACCTTGATCTCGGGAGGCGCGGCACAAGGTGGGTGCCCGGTGCGCAGGCAGCGGATACTTCGGGGACTGATGAGGAAAGCTCCTCGTACGGGTTCGAATCCCGTCATCGGCCCACGGCCGATGTGGCGGAACGGCAGACGCGCCAGTTTATAAGCGCCGCCGCCGCCGACCTCGACCTCGGGCACCTTCCTTCTGCCGCGCCTCCCTCCGAAAAATGTCACGCACAACGTGCGAAGGAATTCGGGGGAATTCACCATGGCGCGGTTCAACAGCAAGAGCACCCGGGCACGGCCCACGTCGCGCGTCACCTCGACGGGACGCGTGCTCCGCACCCACCAGGGCGGGCGCGGCCAGGAGCGGGACGAGCGCTCGGAGCTGTTCCTGCTCTCGATCGCCAACTTCGTCGCGCAGAAGACGTTCTACGAGTCCGGCGAGGACCGGGACGACCGGTTCGCCGCGCTCGTCCGCCGTCTCGCCGTCACCGACCCGGAGTGGACGGCCGGCCTGCTCGGCTGGCTGCGCGGCGAGGGCAACCTCCGTACGGCCTCCCTGGTGGGCGCCGCCGAGTACGTGAAGGCACGGCTCGACGCGGGCGTCACCCACGGCCCGACGAACCGCCAGGTCATCGACTCGGTGCTCCGGCGCCCGGACGAGCCCGGCGAACTGCTCGCGTACTGGACCTCCCGCTACGGCCGCGCCCTCCCCAAGCCCGTGAAGCGGGGCGTCGCCGACGCCGTACGACGGCTCTACCACCCCAGGTCGCTGCTGAAGTACGACACCGCGTCCAAGGGCTACCGCTTCGGCGACATCCTCAACCTGGTGCACGCGGCGCCCGACCCGGACAAGCCGTGGCAGGGCGACCTGTTCCAGTACGCCCTCGACCGGCGGCACCACCCGGACGCGGCGGTCGTGCCCAAGTCGCTGCCCGTGCTCGCGGCCCACCGTGACCTGATGGCCCTGCGGCCCGCCAAGCGCCGCAAGGTCGTCACCGGCGCGGGCGGCGCCCAGCGGCTCGCGGACGCGGGCATGACCTGGGAGGCGCTGGCGGGCTGGCTACAGGGACCGATGGACAAGGCGGCCTGGGAGGCCGTCATCCCGTCCATGGGTGCCATGGCGCTCGGGCGGAACCTGCGCAACTTCGACGAGGCCGGGGTCTGCGACGAGGTCGCGGCCCGGGTGGCCGCGAGGATCAGCGACCCGGCCGAGGTCGCGCGGTCCCGGCAGTTCCCGTTCCGCTACCTCGCCGCGTACCGGCACGCGCCGTCGCTGCGCTGGGCGTACCCGCTGGAGCAGGCGCTCGGTCACTCGCTGGCCAACGTGCCCGCGCTGCCCGGCCGGACCCTGGTCCTGGTCGACCGCTCGGGCTCGATGTTCTACTCGCGGCTGACCGACCGCTCGTCCCTCACCTACGCGGACGCGGCGGCGATCTTCGGTACGGCGCTCGCGCTGCGGGCGGCGGACGCGGATCTCGTCGAGTTCGGCACCACGAGCCGGCCGGTGGCGTACCGCAAGGGCGAGTCGGTGCTGAAGATCCTGGAGCGCTTCGGCGACCTCGGCGGCACCAACACCACCGAGGCGGTGCGCACGCACTACCGCAAGCACGACCGGGTGCTGATCGTCACCGACGAGCAGGCCGCCCACAGCCACCATGGTGACCCGACCGCCCAGGTGCCGGCCCATGTGCCCGTCTACACCTGGAACCTCGCCGGTCACCGGGCGGGCCACGGCCCCTCCGGCACGGCGAACCGCCACACCTTCGGCGGCCTCTCGGACGCGGCGTTCCGGATGGTCCCGCTGCTGGAGGCGGCACGGGACGCCGACTGGCCGTGGAGCCGATGACGGCGGGGGAGAGGGCGTGAGGACGCCCTGAGTGTGGCCCCGTGTCCCAGCAAGGACACGGGCCACACTCTTGTTCGCCCCCCGAACTGACATCTAACATTTCAGTTCATGGAGGCCATACGACCGGTGAGCCGCACCCTGCTGAGGGACCGCGCCTACCTCGCCATCCGGGACGCCATCGTGGCCGGGGAGATCGAGCCCGGCGCCGTGGTGCGGGACGCCGAGTTCGCGGAGTTGCTGGGGCTGTCCCGCGCGCCGGTGCGTGAGGCGTTCTCCCGGCTGGTGGACGAAGGGCTGCTGGAGAGCAAACCGCAGAGCTACACACGCGTGACGCCGGTCGTCGCCGCCGATGTGCGCGACGCCGCCGCCGTGGTCGGCGCGATGCACGAGCTGGCCACGCGGGTCGCCGTGCCCCGGCTGTTCGCGGCCGACGTGGAGACGATGCGCTCCGCCAACGAACGGTTCGCCGCCGCCGTCAGCGCCGGTGACGTCGACGCCGCCCTGGACGCCGACGACGAACTGCACGACGTCCTCGTCCGGGTGAGCGGCAACCGCGCGGCCGCAGCGACCGTCGCCCGCTACACCCCGCTCATCCGCCGACTGGAGCGACGCCGCTTCGGCGAGGGCGGCAACTGCCGCTCGGCCGGACTGCACGACCGGCTGATCGACGCCTGCGCGGCCGGTGACACGGACGAGGCGGTCACCGTCACCGCGGAGATCTGGCGCGGTCTGGCGGCCCTCGCCGACGAACCCGAGGGCGGACGCGCCGCCGACGACGACGAAGCGCCCGCCACCGGCGTGGACCACTGAACCCGACCCCGGGAGGACCCGTGTCCCTTGCTTCCTTCGAGCGCTACCCGCTCCTCTTCGGGCCCTCGCCGGTGCACCGGCTGGAACGCCTGACCGCCCACCTCGGCGGTGCCTCCCTGTGGGCCAAGCGGGAGGACTGCAACTCCGGCATCGCCTACGGCGGCAACAAGACCCGCAAACTGGAGTACCTCGTCGCCGACGCGCTCGCCCAGGGCTGCGACACCCTGGTCTCCATCGGCGGGGTGCAGTCCAACCACACCCGCCAGGTCGCCGCCGTCGCCGCCCGCGCCGGACTCACATGCGTGCTGGTGCAGGAGAGCTGGGTGGAGTGGCCCGACGCCGTGTACGACAAGGTCGGCAACATCCTGATCAGCCGCCTCGCCGGCGCCGACGTGCGGCTCGTCCAGGCCGGGTTCGGCATCGGCTTCAAGGAGAGCTGGGAGCTGGCGCTCAGGGAGGTCGAGGAGGCGGGCGGCAAGCCGTACGCCATCCCGGCCGGCGCCTCCGACCACCCCCTCGGCGGCCTCGGCTTCGCCTCCTGGGCGTACGAGGTCGCCGATCAGGAGCGGGAGCTGGGCGTCTTCTTCGACACGGTCGTCGTCTGCTCGGTCACCGGCTCCACCCAGGCCGGCATGGTCGCCGGCTTCGCCGCCCTGGAGGAGGCCGGCGCACGGCCCCGCCGGGTCCTCGGCATCGACGCCTCCGCCAAGCCCGGCACGACCCGCGCCCAGATCGCGCGCATCGCCCACAACACCGGGCAACTCATCGGCGTCAAGCGGGAGCTGACCGAGGCGGACGTGGAACTGGACGAGCGCTACCACGCCGGGGTCTACGGCGTCCCCGACGACGCCACCCTCGTCGCCATGCAGCTCGCCGCCCGCACCGAGGGCATGATCACCGACCCCGTCTACGAGGGGAAGTCGATGGCCGGGATGATCGACCTCGTCGAACGCGGCGAGATCGCCGAGGACTCGACGGTCCTCTACGCCCACCTCGGCGGCCAGCCCGCGCTGAACGCGTACAGCGGCGTCATCCAGTGACGACCTGACCGGGGGAGGGGCGGCTCCGCCCCTCCCCGCCCCCGCCCCTCCTCGTCGCCGGTGTCCTCAGAGTGCCTGGGCCGCCGGCTTCACCATGCCCCGGACCGTACGGGACTTCACGAAGTCGCCCATGGCCGTCATCTCCCACTCGCCGGAGAACTGGCGGATCAGCTTGGCCATCATCACGCCCGTCTGCGCCTCGGCGTTGGTGAGGTCGAAGCGGACCAGTTCCTCGCCGGTGGCGGCGTCCAGGAGGCGGCAGTACGCCTTGGCGACCTCGGTGAACTTCTGACCGGAGAAGGAGTTGACCGTGAAGACCAGGCCGGTGACCTCCTGGGGGAGCCGGCCGAGGTCGACCACGATCACCTCGTCGTCGCCTCCGCCCTCACCCGTGAGGTTGTCGCCGGAGTGCTTGATCGCTCCGTTCACGATGGAGAGCTTGCCGAAGTAGCAGCTGTCGATGTGGTTGCGCTGCGGACCGTACGCGATCACCGAGGCGTCCAGGTCGATGTCCCTGCCCCGGTACGCCGGCTCCCAGCCCAGGCCCATCTTGACCTGGGAGAGCAGCGGGCGGCCGCCCTTGACCAGGGACACCGTCTGGTTCTTCTGGAGGCTGACCCTGCCCTTGTCCAGGTTGATCTTCCCGGCGCCGGGGGCGGGGGGAGCCGGAGGGGCGGGCGGCGCCGGGGGTGCGGCGGGGGTCATGGCGGGCGGGGCCGGCGGGGTCACGGGGGTCTGCGGGGTGGGCGCGGGTGTGGGCGGGGCCATGGGCTGGGCGGGGGCCGCCGGCTGGGCCGGGGCGGGCTCCTCCACGGTGACGCCGAAGTCGGTGGCGATCCCGGCCAGGCCGTTGGCGTAGCCCTGGCCGACGGCGCGGACCTTCCAGGCGCCGCCCCGCAGATAGATCTCCACGATCACCAGGGCCGTCTCGGTGCCGAGCCGCGGCGGGGTGAACGTGGCGATCACCGCGCCGGTCGCCGCGTCGCGGATGGTGGCGGTCGGCTCGATGCCCTGGAAGGTCTGGCCGGCCGCGTCGGGGCTGGCGGTGACGACGATCTTCTCGATGCCCGGGGGGAGGGCCGTGGTGTCGACCGTGATCGAGTCGGGGGTCGTACCGCCGCCCGAGCGGTACGTCACGCCCGGGCCGCTCGGCTGGTTGTAGAAGATGAAGTCGTCGTCCGAGCGCACCTTGCCGTCGGCGGTGAGCAGCAGGCCCGATACGTCCAGCCGCACGGGGGCGGCGACGTCCACCGCGACACGGGGGGCGGGCAGCGGGATGTTCGAGCCGGGGGTCATAGCTGTCATGCGTGGTGAACGATTCAGGCCGCTTTACCGTTCCCTTACCCAGGGGGACCCGGCGGCCGTTCGGGTCAGCGGCGGTTGCGGGGGTGCTCCCGGGCGGTGCGCTCGTTGCCCCGGCGGTAGTTCCCGGTCCAGCGGGCCATGACCAGCTGCGGGTCGCCCGCCGCGACCTCGGCGAGGAAGCGGTCGGCGCGCGGGCCGCGCAGCGTGGTGGCCGCGCGGCCGTGATGCTCGATCGTCACCGTGCGGTCGGCTTGCTCGGTGTAGGTGAATCCCTGCGGACGTGGCATGTCCAGGATCGTAGGGGCGGAGGGGCGGAGGGGCGGAGGGGAGGGGCACCCCAGCGAATTCCGGCCGGTGGGGTGCCCGCCGCCTACGGCACCACGACGGTCTTCCGGCCCACGCCCGCCGCGAACCGGTCCAGGGCCTCGGGGTACCGGTCCAGCGGCAGCCGGTCGCTGATGAGGACGTCCGGGTCGAGCACCCCGTTCGCGAAGAGTTCCGCCGCGCGTTCGAAGCTGTGCAGGACCGCCATCGAGCCGGTGATGGTGATCTCCTGGTTGTAGATCCGGTAAGGGTCGATCGTGACCCGCGTCGCGTAGTCGGCCACCCCGAACTGGAGGAAGGTGCCCGCCTTCGCCACCCGGTCCAGGCCGTCCTGGATCGCGGCGGCGTTGCCGGTGGCGTCCACGACCAGGTCCCAGCCCCGCGGCCGCTCCAGCTCGTCGGGGTTCGCGGCCGCCCCCGAGACCCCCAGCCGCCGAGCCGTCTCCAGCCGCTCGGGGTTCACGTCCACCATGTCCACACTCGCCGCGCCGGTGCGCTTGGCCAGCTCCAGCATCATCAGGCCCATCGTCCCCGAGCCGTAGATCAGCACATGGGCGCCGAGGCGGGAGCGGAGCACGTCGTAGCCGCGGACCGCGCACGACAGCGGCTCCACCAGCGCCGCGTCCTGTGTCCGGACGTGGTCCGGCAGCTTCACGCAGTTCGCCACGGGCGCCACCGCGTACTCCGCGGCGCCGCCAGCCGTCGTCACGCCGATCGCGGCCCACCGTTCGCAGAGGTTGTTGTGGCCGGTACGGCAGTAGCGGCACTCGTGGCAGTACAGCGACGGGTCCACCGCCACCCGGTCGCCGACGGCCAACTCGGTGACCCGGGAGCCCACTGCCACGACCTCGCCCGCGAACTCGTGACCCGGCACGATCGGCAGCTCGGGCGCGAACTCGCCCTGGAGGATGTGCAGATCGGTGCCGCACAGACCGCACGCGGCGACCCGGACGACGACGTCACGGGGGCCCGGTGCCGGGTCCGGGACCTCGGTGACGACGGCCTTGCCCACGGACTCGATGACGGCGGCCTTCATTTGACGGCTCCCAAGGACAGGCCCTGGACGAGTTTGTCCTGGGCGGCGAACCCCGCGGCGAGCACCGGCAGGGAGATGACGAGGGACGCGGCGCACACCTTCGCCAGGAACAGGCCCTGGCTGGTGATGAAGCCGGTCAGGAAGACGGGCGCGGTCTCGGCCACGACACCCGTCAGCACCCTCGCGAACAGCAACTCGTTCCAGCTGAAGATGAAGCAGATCAGGGCCGTGGCGGCGATTCCGGGGGCGGCGATCGGGGCCACGACCCGGGCCAGCACCGTCGGCAGCCGGGCGCCGTCCAGCTGGGCCGCCTCGATCACCGCGACCGGCACCTCCGCGAGGAAGGACTGCATCATCCACACCGCGATCGGCAGGTTCATGGACGTGTAGAGGACGACCAGCAGCCAGATGTTGTCGAGCAGGCCGGCGTTCTTCGCGAAGAGGTAGATCGGGAGGAGTCCCGCCACCACCGGCAGCATCTTGGTGGAGAGGAAGAAGAACAGCACGTCCGTCCACTTGCGCACCGGGCGGATCGACAGCGCGTACGCCGCCGGGAAGGCCAGCAGCAGGACCAGCAGGGTCGAGACCAGGGACGCCACCGTGGAGTTGGTCAGGGCGGGCCAGGGGCTCGCCCCGCCGTCCACGCCGAAGAACTCGCGGTAGCCCTCCAGGGTCAGCGCGGCCGTGAAGGACGGCGGGTTGGTCGCCGCGTCCGACTCCGAGTGGAAGGACGTCAGCGCCATCCAGGCGATGGGCAGGAAGAAGGCGACCCCGGCGAACCAGGCCAGCAGACCGGGCCCCTTGCGTCGCAGCGCGTTCATGAGCGCCCCGCCTCCTCGCTGAACAGCGACGAGACCACGCGCAGCGCGAACGTCGCGATGATGATCGAGCCGATGACGACCAGGACGCCGGCCGCCGAGGCGAGGCCGTTCTCATGGGCCTGGTAGAAGGTCTGGTAGACGGTGTAGGGGAGGTTCGCGGTGCCCAGGCCGCCGGAGGTGATGGTGAAGACGGCGTCGAAGTTCTGGACGATGTAGATGGACCCGAGCAGGGCGCCCAGTTCGAGGTAGCGGCGCAGGTGCGGCAGGGTCAGATGCCGGAAGATCTGCCAGTCGCTCGCTCCGTCGACGCGGGCCGCCTCGATCTGCTGGTGGTCCCGGGACTGCAGACCCGCCAGCAGGATGAGCATCATGAACGGCGTCCACTGCCACACCAGGGAAGCCTCCACCGCGAGCAGCGGCGTCTCGGAGATCCAGTCCGGCTGGGGGCCGCCGACGTAGTGCAGCAGGCCGTTGAACAGGCCGTACTCCGGGTTGTAGAGGACGTGCTTCCACAGCAGGGCCGCGGCCACCGGGACCACCAGGAACGGGGCGATGAGCAGGGTGCGGACCAGGCTCCGGCCGCGGAACCTCCGGTCCAGCAGCAGCGCCAGCAGCAGCCCCAGGACCAGACTGGCCAGGACCACCGCGACCGTCAGCAGGACCGTCGTCCACACCGAGCGGCGCAGCTCGGGTTCGGTGAGGACCTCGCCGTAGTTGGCGAGGCCGGCGAAGCTGCGGGCGTCGGGGTAGAGGGAGTTCCAGTCGAAGAAGGAGATCACCAGCGTGGCCACGAACGGCAGCTGGGTCACGGTGATCATGAAGACGAGGGCGGGCAGGAGCGGGGCGCGGGTCGCCCAGGCCCGCAGCCGGGCGTGCGGCCTGTTCCGGGTGCGTACTGGTGTCGCCGCCCTCGGCGCTGTCGTGGTCGCGGTCATCGTCCCTCGTACTCCTCGGAGATCTGCTCGGCGAGCGCCTGTGCCTTCCTCAGGGCCGACTCCACGGACTGGCGTCCGGCGATGGCCGCGCTGATCTCCAGGGAGACCTTGGTGCCGAGATCGGTGAACTCGGGGATGCCGACGAACTGGATGCCGGGCGCCGGCCGCGGCTGCACCCCGGGGTCGGTGGGTCGGGCGCCCTCGATGGCCTCGCGGGTCATCTCCTGGAAGGCCGCGGCCTCCGCGCGGTAGTCGGGGTTCGCGTACGTCGACTCCCGCTTGCCTGCGGGGACGTTGGACCAGCCGATCTCGTCGCCGACCAGTTGCTCGTACTCCTTGCCGGACGCCCAGGAGACGAACTTCCACGCCTTGTCGGGGTTGCGGGACGCCTTCTGGATGCCCCAGGCCCAGGTGTAGAGCCAGCCGGAGGACTCGGTCCGCTCGACGGGTGCCGGTACGTAGCCGATCCTCCCCTTCACGGGGGAGTCGTCCGCCTCCAGGGAACCGGCGGCGGAGGTGGCGTCGTACCACATGGCGACCTTGCCCTGGGTCATGTTGTTCAGGCACTCGGCGAAGCCGGACTGGGCGGCGCCGGACTCGCCGTGCTCGCGGACCAGCTCGACGTAGAACCGGGTGGCCCGCTCGAACTCGGGGGAGTCGAGGCGGGCTTTCCAGCCCTTGTCGAACCAGGTGCCGCCGAAGGTGTTCACGACCGTGGTCAGGGGTGCCATGACCTCGCCCCAGCCGGGCAGACCACGCAGACAGATGCCCTTCATACCGGGTTCGGCGCCGTCCGCCTTCGCCGCGAGGCCGGCGACCTGCCGCCAGGTGGGGCGCTCCGGCATGGTGAGCCCCCGCTCGGCGAACACGTCCTTGCGGTACATCAGGAAGGACGACTCGCCGTAGAACGGCTGCCCGTAGAGTCTGCCGTCGTCGCCGGTCAGGGACTGGCGCATCGGCTTGAGGATGTCCCGCTGGTCGAACCCGGGGTCCTTCGCGACGTACGGGTCCAGCTCCTCCAGCCAGCCGTTCCTGGCGTAGATCGGTATCTCGTAGTTGCTCAGGGTCGCCACGTCGTACTGGCCGGCCTGGTTGGCGAAGTCCTGGCTGATCTTGTCGCGGACGTCGTTCTCCGGCAGGACGGTGAAGTTCACCTCGATGCCGGTCCGTTTCGTGAAGTGCGCGGCCGTGAGCTTGCGCAGCTCCTGCATCTGCGGGTTGTTGACCATCAGTACGTTGATCGCGTCGCCGCCGGATCCCGTCCCGCCCGCTCCGGTCCAGCAACCGGAGAGAAGCGGGGCGAGCAGCGTCCCTGCGGCGACCGCGGCGAGTGCGGTGCGCGGCCTCCGTCGGCTCGGGGTTCGCATGGATCACTCCTGCACGTATGGGGAGATAAGGGGTTCTTCGGGGCGTGGAGGTGCCCTCGAAGCGGGTCGGGTGGGAGTCAGACGCGGATGACCTGGGGCCCCAGCAGGGCGTACCGGTGGGCCTCCGCCGTGGGCAGCGCGGTGCTGGTGACGATCGCGTCCAGGTCGCCCACCTCGGCGAACCGGCAGAAGCTGACCGCGCCGAACTTGGTGTGGACACCCACGAACACGGTGCGCCGGGAGGTGCGGACGGCCTGCGCCTTGACCTCGCTGACGGCCGGGTCGGGGGTGGTGAGCCCGTGGTCGCGGGTGATGCCGTTGGCGCCGATGTAGGCCAGGTCGACGACGAAGCCGGCGAGCATCTTCGTCGTCCAGTGGTCGACCGTCGCGAGGGTGCCGGGCCGCACCCGGCCGCCGAGCAGCAGCACGGTCGTGCTGCCGGCCTCGGCGAGCGCGCCCGCGGTGGCGAGGGAGGCGGTGACCACGGTCAGCGGCCGGTCGCGGGGGAGGGCCTCGGCGATGAGCTGCGGGGTGAAGCCCTCGTCGACGAAGACCGTCTCCGCTTCCCCGAGCAGCTCGGCCGCCGCGGCGGCGATCCGGCGCTTCTCGGGGACGTGACTGGTGGCGCGGAAGGCGAGCGTCGTCTCGAACCCGGCGCTCTCCACGGGATACGCGCCGCCGTGCGTACGCCGGACGAGCCCGTGCTCCTCCAGGGCGCGCAGATCGCGCCGTACGGTCTCCTTCGCCACGCCCAGGGCGGCGGCGAGTTCGGCGACGTCGACGGAGCCCGTACGGCGGGCGGCCCTGACGATCTCGCGCCGCCTCTCCTCCGCGCCCATGGCCGACACCCGCTCTCCCTCGCCGTCGCACTGCCCGTTCGGGCCCGTTCGGGGCCCCGGTGCCAGTTCTACAGCGGGTGCGTGGCGCTGACCAGGCTTGTTGCGCGCCCGATGATGCCCGCCCCTGCCCGTTTCGACGGCGGCCGCCCGTCGCGGACCTGGGCGGGGCGTGGGATCGGGCAGCGGGCGTGCCCGAACGCGGCGGAGGGCGGGCCCGTTCGGTGCCCGCCCTCCGCTCTCGCCAGCCTGTCAGTGCGGCCAGATCGGCGGATCGCTCACGAAGTGGCCGCCCAGGAAGGCGTGCGCCTCGTTGTCCGGATCGAGGTCGCCCTGCTCGGCGATGAGCTTGTCGGCGTACGGCTCGGAGTCGTCCCGCGGCTCGTATCCCAGCGCGCGGGCGGTGGAGAGGTCCCACCACAGACGGGTGTTGGCGGAGGAGCCGTACACCACGGTGTGGCCGACGTCCTCGGCGGTCAGGGCCGCGTGGAAGAGCCGGGCGCCGTCGGCCGGGCTCATCCAGAGCGAGAGCATGCGCACGCTCGTCGGCTCGGGGAAGCAGGAGCCGATCCGCACGGACACCGTCTCCAGGCCGTACTTGTCCCAGTAGAACTGGGCGAGGTCCTCGCCGAAGGACTTGGACAGGCCGTAGAAGGTGTCGGGGCGGCGCGGGGTGTCGACCGGGATCAGCTCGCCCGGGTCGAGCGGGGTGTCGCCCTTCGGGCGGGGCGTGAATCCCACGGCGTGGTTGGAGGAGGCGAAGACGACGCGCGCCACGCCCTCCTGGCGGGCGGCCTCGTACAGGTGGTAGGTGCCCTCGATATTGGCCCCGAGGATCTTCTCGAAGGGGGCTTCCAGGGAGATGCCCGCGAGGTGGATGATCGCGTCGACGCCCCGCACGGCCTCCCTCAGGGCCTCCTTGTCGGCGAGGTCGGCGACGATCGCGTCCGGCTCGCCCTCGATGGGGCGCAGATCGAGAAGGCGCAGCTCATAGCCGTACGCCGGGAGGAGTTCCCGCATCAGGGTGCCGAGACCGCCGGCGGCGCCGGTGAGCAGAACGGTGCGGGGAGCGGGCATCCTCGGGTCTCCTTGCCTCGCCATTCGTACATATGAGCGTCCGATATTCACATTCGTGGACACGCTAGGGAGTGAGGTCCGGCGCGTCAAGTGTGCCGCCGGGGTGCGCCGAAGGCGTGAATCGGCTGGTGTGGCGCGGGTTTGGACGCTTGACCGCCCACGCGAGGGCGCCCTAGCGTGATCTCGTTCAGAAATGTAGACAGTGATCAGTGACGTGGACTGGGAGAGCCCGTGACGTCAGCCTCGCTCGCCGCTCGACTCCGTGTCCCCACCGGGCCGCTGTTCTTCCCCGTCACCGCCTACGGCCCGGACGGCCGGATCGACCTCGACGTCTGCCGCGCGCACGTGCGCCGCGGCGTCGAGGCCGGGGCCGCCGCCGTCTTCGTCTGCTGCGGGACCGGCGAGTTCCACGCGCTCACCCCCGAGGAGTTCCAGGAGTGCGTCGGCGCGGCGGTCACCGAGACCGCGGGGCGGGTGCCGGTCCTCGCCGGCACCGGCTACGGCACCGCGCTCGCCGAACGCTACGCGCGGCTCGCCGCCGAGGCCGGCGCCGACGGGCTGCTCGCCCTGCCGCCCTACCTCGTCGTCGCCGCCCAGGAAGGACTGCTGCGGCACTACCGCCGGCTGGCCGCCGCGACCCCGCTCCCCGTGATCGTCTACCAGCGCGACAACGCCGTCCTCACACCCGGGACGGTCGTCGAACTGGCCCGCACCGAGGGGGTCGTGGGCCTCAAGGACGGAGTCGGCGACCTCGACCTGATGCAGCGCATCGTCAGCACCGTGCGCGCCGGAACGGCGGGCGACTTCCTCTACTTCAACGGGCTGCCCACCGCCGAACTGACCCAGCCCGCCTACCGGGGCATCGGCGTCACCCTGTACTCGTCGGCCGTCTTCTGCTTCGCCCCCGAGATCGCCCAGGCGTTCCACCGGGCGCTCGGCACGGGCGACGACACGACCGTCGATCGACTGCTGGACGGTTTCTACCGCCCCTTCGTGGAACTCCGAGCCCGGGGACGCGGCTATGCCGTGTCACTGGTGAAGGCCGGGGTACGGCTACGGGGGCTGGACGTGGGAGAGGTACGGCCGCCGCTGCACGAGCCGGCGGAGGAACACGTCACACAGCTGGGCCAGTTGATCGAGCGCGGCTACGCGCTGCTGGAGGAGTGCCAGGAGGGCAAGTGAAGGCGTCTACGTTCGTCTACCCGTGGGACGTCAACGGGGATCCGGCCGCCGCGGAGCGCATCGCGGACCTCGGTGTGCGGCAGGTGACGCTCGCCTCCGCGTACCACTCCACCCGCGCGCTCACCCCGCGCCACCCCCGGCACCGGGTCGTCACCGCCGAGCACGCGGCCGTGCTGTACCCGCCGGGCGAGCGCTGGCGGGGGCGGACCCTGCGGCCGTACCCGGCGGGGGAGTGGGCGCCCGGCGACGCGTTCGGGGAGGCGGCCCGCGCGCTGGAGGCCGCCGGTCTGGAGGTCCACACCTGGGTGGTCCTCGCCCACAACTCCCGGCTCGGCACCGAGCACCCGTCGACCTCCGTGGTCAACGCGTACGGCGACCGGTACCCGTGGGCGCCGTGCGTCGCACAGCCGGAGATCCGCGAGTACCTCGTCGACCTGGCCGCGGAGGCCGCGGTGCGCCCCGGCGCGCGCGGCACCGAGCTGGAGTCCCTCGGCTGGTACGGCTTCCAGCACCTGCACGCCCATGACAAGACCGGCGGGGTCCCCCTCGGGGACGCCGGGCAGTATCTGATGGCGCTCTGCTTCTGCCCGACCTGCCGTGCCGGGTACGCCGACGCCGGGCTGGACCCCGAGGCCCTGGCCGCGGCCGTGCGGGACGCGCTGGAACCGCTGTGGCGGGGCGAGCCCGTCGACGAGGGCTGGCCGGCGGTCGAGAAGCTCCTCGGCGCGGAGTGGGCGGCGGGGACCCGGGCGTGGCGCGACGCCGTCGCCCGCTCCCTCCAGGAGGCCGCCGTCACGGCGGTACGGGCCGCCGCGCCCGAGGGGTTCCAGGTGCTGCTGCACGCGGACCCCGTGACCTACCACTGCGGGGCGAACACCGGGGTCGACCCCGCGCACGTCCTGGGCGTGGCCGACGGGGTCGTCGTGCCGTGCGCGGGCGGACCGGGGCTGCTTCCCGCGTTCGCGGAGGCGCGGGGGGAAGCGGGTGCGGAGGGGGCGGTGGTGGCCGCCAACTTCGGCGTCGTGTCCGGGATGGGCGGCAGCCCCGGGACCCTGGGGGCGGATGCCCGGCGGGCGGCCGAACTGGGGGCGACGGAGATCCGGCTCTACCACGCGGGGCTGGCGTCGGACCAGGACCTGACGGCGGTGAGGGAGGGGCTGACTGCGGTGCCGGGTGCGTTGTAGCTGGGCGCCGGGGGGTTGCGTTGTCGGGTGCGGGTGCGGGTGCGGGTGCGGGTGCGGGTGCGGGTGCGGGTGGGGGTGGGGGTGCGGGTGCGGGTGCGGGTGAGTGGGAGCTGGTCGCGCAGCTCCCCGCGCCCCGGAAAAGCGACCGGGGCTGCGCCCCGTGCTTTTGAGCTGAAGGCCGGGCCGCAGGCCCCAAGCCCTCGGGGGCGCGGGGAACCGCGCGAGAAACCACGACGCACCCGCAACCGGCGATGAGTTTTCCCCAGCGAGTCGGTCTACCGAGAAAGGCACGCGCCCCCGACCGACCCGAAGGAGCCCCGGATGACCGTCGACGACACCGGCCCCCGCACCACCCCCCTCGATCTCACCGCGCAGACCCGCGTCGTGGCCGCGCTCGCGGCGGCCGTCGCGGACGGGGAACTCTCCGGCGCGACCCCCTGCCCCGCGTACACCGTCCGGCACCTCCTCGGGCATCTGCTCGGGCTCTCCGTCGCCTTCCGGGACGCCGGCCGCAAGGCCCTGGGGCCCACCACGGACACCGATCCCGGCGCCTCGCTGCCCGACATCGGCCCCGACTGGCGCGAGGCCCTGCCCCGGACGCTCGGCGAACTCGCCGAGGTGTGGCGCGACCCGGCCGCCTGGACCGGCGACACCCGGGCCGGCGGCGTCCCGCTGCCGGGCCATGTCGCCGGTGCCGTCGCCGTGAACGAACTCGTCGTGCACGGCTGGGACCTCGCCCGCGCCACCGGACAGGAGTACGCGCCGGACCCGGACGCGCTGGCCGCGTCCCACGCCTTCCTCGCCGCGTCCGTCGGTGACCCGAGCCGGGACAGCATTTTCGGCCCCGTCGTGCCCGTACCGGACGACGCGTCCCTCCTCGACCGGGCCATCGGCCTGAGCGGACGCGACCCGAACTGGAAGCCGTAGGCGCTCCTCAGACAGAACGCTCGAAATCCGGCGCGCGCCCCCACTCGCGTCCGTACGCTCCCCCCTATGCCCCTGAGCCTCACCGTCCTCGGCACCGCCTCTCCGCATCCCCGGCCGGGCCGGCCCGCCTCCGGGTATCTGCTGCGCGGCGGGGGCGCGGAGATATGGGTGGACGCCGGATTCGGGACCTTCGCCGAGTTGCAGCGGCACACGGACCCCACGAGGCTCACGGCGATCTGGCTGTCCCATCTGCACGCCGACCACAGCGCCGATCTGCTCGCCGCCGCGTACGGCTTCGCGTACGGCGGCCTCACCCTGCCCGCCCCCATCCCCGTCTACGCGCCCGACGGCTGCGCGCAGCGGGTCGCGGGCTTCTTCGGCCGGCCCGACACCGCCTTCCTGAGCAGCGTGTTCGAGTTCCGTCCGCTGTACGACGGGCACACCGCCCGGCACTGGAACCTCACCCTCACCGCGCGCGCCGTCGTCCACGACGCGGAGGCGTACGGGCTGCGCGCCGAGTGCCAGGGGCGGGTCTTCGCGTACTCCGGGGACAGTGGGCCGTGCGACGCGCTCACCCACCTCGCCGGCAGCGCCGACCTCTTCCTGTGCGAGGCGGACGTCACCGCGCATCGCGATGGCGAACCCCGGGTGCATCTCACGCCGGAGGAGGCCGGGACCTACGCCAAGGGGGCGAGCCGGCTGCTGCTCACCCATGTGGGACCCACGCTGACCAGGGAGGAAGCCACTTCACGGGCGGCGATCGCGTTCGGCGGGCCCACCGAGAGCGCAGGTGAGGGCGACACCAGGATCGTGTGACGGCGGCCACGGATTCCTTTGTCGGAAGCATTGACGAAACACGAGCCCCCTCCTACCTTCAACGGCGTCGTTCTTCGTACGTCATATATGAGACGCGATACGCGAGATCAGATACGTGAGATGCCGGGACCGGCCGTCCACGCGGGATCTCCGTGACCCGAGAGGCCGAGCATGACCTCTGTGCCCACGCCGATCCCCTCCCGCACGCAGTACGTGCTCGAAGGGATCAAACACCGCATCCTCACCGGCCAGTTGACGCCGGGGCAGGCCCTGGTCGAGACCGAACTGGCCGCGCAGTTCGGGGTGTCCAAGACGCCCGTGCGCGAGGCGCTGAAGACACTGGCCGGCACCGGGCTCGTCGTGATGAGCCAGTACAAGGGCGTCACGGTGCGCATGGTGGACGCGGACATGGCACGCGAGGTCTACGACGTACGGCTGCTCCTGGAGCCGGAGGCCCTGCGGCGCTCGGTGCGGCGCGGTGCCTCCTGGGACGCGGCGAGTGACGCGCTGACCAGGGCCGACGCGGCCACGGACACCGCCGAACGGTCCCTCGCGAACCGGGAGTTCCACCGCGCGCTCTATGTGCCCTGCGGCAACCCGCTGCTCGGCCGCATGCTCGACGAGGTGCGCGACCAGGCCGCGCTGGTCTCCGCCGTCGCCTGGGCCGCCGACCCCTCCTGGGAGCGGGAGGCCGCCGAGCACCGGGAGATCCTCAGGCTCGCCCTCGACGGCGACGCCGACGGCGCGGCCGCCGCCCTGCACGCCCACATCGCCTCGTTCGTCGAGCGCGCCTTCCCCGGCGCCCACGACGGCGACGAGGGTCAGCCCGTCGGCCGGACCCAGGGCGACCACGGCACCCGGCCCCGCACCGCCCCGTAAGCCCCCGAGTCCACGAGGTCGCGGCCGCGCGGGCGGCGGCCTCCGCAGTCCTCGCAGAGGAAGGTCATCCATGAGCAGCGTGACGTTCGAGACCCAACGGACGGCTCTGGCCGACGTGGTGGCCATCCCGGTGACTCCGTTCGCCGAGGACGACACCGTCGACCAGGGCGCCCACCGGGCCCTGCTGCGTCGGCTGCTCGACGGGGGGATCACCACCCTCACGCCCAACGGCAACACCGGCGAGTTCTACGCCCTCACCCCCGAGGAGCGAAGCCTGGTCACCGAGCTGACCATGGACGAGGTCGGCGAGCGCGCCGTGGTCCTGGTCGGCGTCGGACACGACATCCCGACCGCGGTCGCCTCCGCCGAACACGCCCGCGCGGTCGGCGCCCAGATGGTGATGGTCCACCAGCCGGTCCACCCCTACGTCTCGCAGGGCGGCTGGGTCGACTACCACCGGGCGATCGCCGAGGCCGTGCCGGAGCTGGGCGTCGTGCCCTACATCCGCAACGCGCAGCTGCCCGGCGCCCGTCTCGCCGAACTGGCCGACGACTGCCCCAACGTGATCGGCGTGAAGTACGCGGTCCCGGACGCCGCGCGCTTCGCCGCCTTCGCCCGCGACGCCGGCCTGGACCGCTTCGTCTGGGTGGCCGGCCTCGCCGAACCGTACGCGCCCTCGTACTTCTCCGCCGGGGCCACCGGCTTCACCTCGGGGCTCGTCAACGTCGCCCCGGCCGTCTCGCTGAACATGATTGAAGCGCTTCGATCGGGCGACTACCCGGCCGCCATGAAGGTCTGGGAGCAGATCCGCCGCTTCGAGGAACTGCGCGCCGCGAACGGCTCCGCCAACAACGTGACGGTGGTCAAGGAGGCCCTCGCCTCGCTCGGCCTGTGCCGCCGGGACGTCCGGGCGCCCAGCAGGCGACTGCCCGAGGACGAACGGGCCGAGGTCGCCTCCATCGCCGCGGGGTGGTCGATATGACGAAGCCGGTCGATATGACGGCGCCGGTCGACACGACGAAGCCGGTCGAGGTGAGGACGCCGGTCGACACGACGAAGCCGGTCGAGGTGAGGAAGCCGGAGGAACTCCGCAGCCACCAGTGGTACGGCAGCGGCGTCACGTCGGGGCTGCGCTCCTTCAGCCACCGCGCCCGCACCCGTCAGCTCGGCTATCTGCCCGAGGAGCACCTGGGCAAGCCCGTCATCGCGATCCTCAACACCTGGTCGGACATCAACCCCTGCCACGTCCACCTCCGCGACCGCGCGCAGGCGGTCAAGCGGGGCGTGTGGCAGGCGGGCGGTTTTCCGCTGGAGTTCCCGGTCTCCACCCTCTCGGAGACCTTCCAGAAGCCGACCCCCATGCTCTACCGCAACATGCTCGCCATGGAGACCGAGGAGCTCCTGCGCTCCTACCCGGTCGACGGGGCCGTGCTGATGGGCGGCTGTGACAAGTCCACGCCCGCCCTGCTGATGGGCGCCGCCAGCGTCGACCTGCCGACGGTGTTCGTGCCCGCCGGGCCCATGCTGCCGGGGCACTGGCGAGGCGAGGTCCTCGGTTCCGGCACCGACATGTGGAAGTACTGGGACGACCGGCGCGCCGGGCTCATCGGCGACTGCGAGATGACCGAACTGGAGTCCGGTCTCGCCCGGTCGCCCGGCCACTGCATGACCATGGGCACCGCCTCCACGCTCACCGCCGCGGCCGAGGCCCTCGGGGTCACTGTCCCCGGCGCGTCGAGCATCCCGGCGGTCGACTCCGGGCACGACCGGATGGCCGCCAAGTCGGGGCTGCGGATCGTCGAACTGGTCCACGAGGACCGCAAACTGAGCGACATCCTCACCGCCGACGCCTTCGAGGACGCCGTCACCACCGTCCTCGGGCTCGGCGGCTCCACCAACGCGGTCATCCACCTCATCGCCATGGCCGGCCGCGCGGGTGTCAAGCTCACCCTGGACGACTTCGACCGCGTCGCCCGCACGGTCCCGGTCCTGGCCGACGTCCGCCCCGGCGGTCGGACGTACCTGATGGAGGACTTCCACTTCGCGGGAGGTCTGCCCGGGTTCCTCTCCCGGATCACCGACCTGCTGCACCTGGACCGGCCGACCGTCTCCCACGACACACTGCGCGAGCAGCTCGACGGCGCGCTCGTCCACAACGACGCCGTGATCCGCCCGCGCGAGAACCCGGTCGCCGCCGAGGGCGGTGTCGCGGTCCTGCGCGGCAACCTCTGCCCGGACGGCGCGGTCATCAAGCACATCGCCGCCGAACGGCACCTGCTCAAGCACACCGGCCCGGCGGTCGTCTTCGACGACTACCGGACCATGCAGCGCACCATCAACGACCCGGCGCTGGGCATCACCGCCGACAGCGTCCTCGTCCTGCGCAACTCCGGGCCCAAGGGCGGGCCCGGCATGCCGGAGTACGGCATGCTGCCCATACCCGACCACCTGCTGAAGCAGGGCGTACGGGACATGGTGCGGATCTCCGACGCCCGGATGAGCGGCACGAGTTACGGCGCCTGCGTGCTGCACGTCGCACCGGAGTCGTACATCGGCGGCCCGCTCGCCCTGGTCCGCACCGGCGACCCGATCACCCTCGACGTCGAGGCGCGCACCCTCCACCTCCATGTGGACGACGAGGAACTGGAGCGCCGCCGAGCGGAGTGGACCGAGCCGCCCCCCCGCTACGAACGCGGCTACGGCGCCCTCTACAACGACCAGATCACCCAGGCCGACACCGGCTGCGACTTCGAGTTCCTGGCCCGCCCCGGCAAGGTCCCGGACCCGTACGCCGGTTGAACAACCCGACCGGCCCGAACCCCCGGGTCTTGCAGGGGCGCGGGGAACTGCGCGACAAGCCCCAACGCACCCGCACCCGCCAACGCACCCGCACCCGCACCCGCCAACGCACCCCAAGAGGCACCCCAAGAGGCACCCCGTACCGCGCACCCACGCCCACCGAGAAAGCGCTTCCTGTACGACAACGCACCACGACGTACCCAGAAACGGAGCCCCAGTCATGGCCCAAGCCGCAGCCGTGGCGAAACCGCCCGCGCCACCCCGGCGGAGCCGTGCGCGCCGTGCCTCCGCGACCCCGCGCAGGCTGCCCTACCTGCTGATCGCCCCGGCCGCCCTGCTCATGCTGGGCTTCATCGCCTACCCGGTCGCCAGCGTCTTCTACTACAGCCTGCGGCACTACAACCCCACCAAGCCCTGGCGGAACGGCTTCGCCGGCTTCGACAACTTCGTCCACGCCTTCACCGAGGACCCCCTGTTCTGGGACACCCTCGTCTTCAGCGCCCAATGGGTGGTCGTCGAGGTCGGGCTCCAGCTGCTGTTCGGTCTGGCGCTCGCGCTGATCGTCAACCAGACGTTCGTCGGCCGCGCCCTCGGCCGCGCGCTCGTCTTCTCACCGTGGGCCGTCTCCGGCGTCCTCACCTCCGCGATCTGGGTGCTCCTCTACAACTCCCAGACCGGCATCACCCGTTACCTCGCGGACATCGGCATCGGCGAGTACGGCACCAGCTGGCTCTCCGACACCTCCACCGTCTTCCCGGCGGCGGTCGTCGCCGACCTGTGGCGCGGAGTCCCCTTCTTCGCCATCCTCATCCTCGCCGACCTCCAGTCCATCTCGAAGGACCTCTACGAGGCCGCCGAGGTCGACGGCGCCGGCCGCGTCCGGCAGTTCTTCCACATCACCCTGCCGCACCTGAAGGACGCGATCATCCTCTCCACACTGCTGCGCGCGGTGTGGGAGTTCAACAACGTCGACCTCCTCTACACCCTGACCGGCGGCGGACCCGCGGGGGAGACCACCACCCTCCCGCTGTACATCGCCAACACCTCGGTCGACGCCCACAACTTCGGCTACGCGTCCGCCCTGACCACGGTCGCGTTCGTGATCCTGCTCTTCTGCTCGATGGTCTATCTGCGGCTGAGCAAGTTCGGAGGCGAGTCCAAGTGATCACCAAGGACGCCGAGAAGGCCGCTCCGGTGGCGCCCGCGCCGGCGGCTCCCGAGCCCCCGCAACGGCCCCGCAAGCAGCAGCGCGCCTGGGACGAGGTGCCCCGCTGGCAGATCTATCTGCCCCTGTCGCTCTACCTCGTCTTCACCCTCGTCCCCTTCTACTGGATCCTGCTGTTCGCTCTCCGCGAGCCGGGCTCGACCTCGCTCCTGCCGTGGCCCGTCACGTTCGAGCACTTCGAGAAGGTGTGGAACGAACGCAGCTTCGGCACCTACTTCCAGAACAGCGTGCTCGTCGGCGTCGTCACCCTGCTGATGACCACGCTGGTCGCCCTCGCCGGCGGCTACGCCCTCGCCCGCTTCGACTTCAGGATCAAGCGCGGCTTCATGCTGGCGCTGCTGTGCTCCCAGTTCGTCCCGGGCGCCCTGCTCCTCGTACCGCTGTTCCAGATCTTCGCCGAGCTGCGGATGATCAACTCCCTCGGCAGCGTCATCCTCGCCGAGACCGTCTTCCAGCTGCCGCTGTCGATCATCCTGATCAGCAACTTCATCAAGAACGTGCCGTACTCGCTGGAGGAGGCGGCCTGGGTCGACGGCTGCAACCGGTTCACCGCGTTCCGGGTGGTCGTGCTGCCGCTGCTGCGGCCCGGTCTGATCGCGGTCGGCTCCTTCGCCTTCGTGCACTCCTGGAACCACTTCCTGTTCGCGCTGATGTTCCTCAGCAACCAGGAGAAGCAGACCATCCCGGTCGGCCTGAACACGCTGCTCAGCGCCGACAGCGTCGACCTGGGCGCGCTGGCGGCCGGCGGCATCATCGCCGCCGTCCCCGTCGTCGTCGTCTTCGCCTTCATCCAGAAGTGGCTGATCACCGGCTTCAGCGCGGGGGCGGTGAAGGGATGAGCGCACACGGGAAGGCCGTGCGACTCGCCGCTCGCCGGGACCACGACGCCTACCCTGCACCAGAAGATCGACAGCGCTGTGAGGGCCGACCGAGAGGTGGCGCGCGGCGCGGGCGCAGGGAGGATCCGATGAACCACACCACCGCATACGAGAGCCCGATCCCGGTCGTCCTCGCGGGTGCCCGCGGCCACGGCCGCTGGCACCTGGAGAACATCCGCCGCCTGGCGGACAAGGGGATCGTCCGCCTCGCCGGCATCTGCGAGCTGACCCCGCTGACCGCCGACGAGCTCCCGTACGGCCTCGGCACGCCCGAGCAGTCCGCGGACTTCGGGGCGCTGCTCGACTCCACCCGTGCCGCGATCGCCGTGATCTGCACCCCGATCCCGACCCACACCGACCTGGCGCTGGCGGCGGCCGAGCGGGGCGTGCACCTCCTGCTGGAGAAGCCCCCGGCCCCGTCGTACGCCGAGTTCCGCCGGATGGCGGACGGGGTCGCCGCGGCCGGAACGGTGTGCCAGATCGGCTTCCAGTCGCTGGGCTCGCACGCGCTGCCCGCCATCCGGAAGATGATCGAGGACGGGCTGATCGGCGAGGTCACCGGCATCGGCGGCGCCGGCGCCTGGGCCCGCGCCGAGGCGTACTACCGGCGGGCGCCCTGGGCCGGCAAGCGCCGCCTGGGCGGTGTCGACGTGATCGACGGGGCCCTCACCAACCCCCTCGCGCACGCCGTCGCCACCGGGCTCGCGCTCGCCGACGCCGGCCGCGCCGAGGACGTCACCCGCATCGAGACCGAGCTGCTGCGGGCCAACGACATCGAGTCCGACGACACCTCCTGCGTACGGATCACCACCGCCCGCGGCGGCCGGATCACCGTCGCGGCCACGCTGTGCGCGGAGCACCCCGACGAGCCGTACAACGTGGTCCACGGCACCAGCGGCCGGATCACCTACTGGTACAAGCAGGACCGCGTGCTCGTGCAGCGGGCCGGACACGGCCCCGAGGAGATCGAGTACGGCCGCACGGACCTGCTGGAGAACCTGGTCGACCACCTCGTCGACGGCGCCGACCTGCTCGTCCCGCCGGACACCACCGGCGCGTTCATGAAGGTCGTCGAGGCGATCCGCACCGCCCCCGACCCCGTCGCGCTGCCGGCCGACGCCTGGCACCGGCTGCCCGAGGAGGACCGCAGGGTCGTCGACGGCATCGACGCGCTGGTCGCGGCCGCCGCCGAGGACCTCGCCCTCTACTCCGAACTGGGCGCCCCCTGGGCGCTCCCCGAGCCACCGGCGAAAGAGGTGGGCACCTGATGACGACCGACGAGTCCCTCGTCCTGCGGGTGGCGGGGCGTCCGGTGGGCCGCTACCACGCCCGACCCGAGATGCCGGCCCGCCTCTCGCCCCGTCCCTACCTCCATCCCGTCACCACCCTGTCCGGTACGGCGGTCACCGAGCTGAGCCCCGCCGACCACCTCCACCACCTCGGCGTCGGTGTCGCCGTTCCCGACGTCGAGGGGCACAACTTCTGGGGCGGGCGGACCTACGTCCGCGACCGGGGCCCGACCGAGCTGGACAACCACGGCGCCCAGCGCCACGCCGCCTTCCAGCTGCGCGACCCCGACGGCTTCGTCGAGGAACTGCGCTGGATGGCGTCCGGCACCGAACTGCTGCGCGAGCGCCGTACCGTCGCGGCCACCGAACTCACCGAGACCGCCTGGGCGCTGGACTTCGCCTTCTCGCTCACCAACACCACCGGCGCGCCCGTCTCGATCGGCAGCCCCGCCACCAACGGACGCCCCGGCGCCGCGTACGGCGGCTTCTTCTGGCGGGCCCGCAAGGAGGCCCGGCCCCCGCGCGTGTTCACCGCCGACGCCGAGGGGGAGGCCGACGTCCACGGCACCCGCGCCGACTGGCTCGCCCTCGCCGGCGACACCTGGACGCTGGTCTTCGCGGGGGCCACCGCCACCACCCGCCGCGACCCCTGGTTCGTCCGGGCCGACGAGTACCCGGGCGTCGGCTCGTCGCTCGCCCCCACCGAACGCCTCATCGTCGAGCCCGGCGGGACCGCCGTGCGCCGGATCGTCACCGTCGTCGCCGACGGCACCCCCGACCGCGACGGGGCGGCGGCCCTGGTCCGCAAGGCGGTGAGCCCGTGACGACCTCCGTGAGCGCGCCCGCCTTCTCCGCCGACCGGGGCGACGGCACCTACCGCAACCCCGTCCTCGACGCCGACTGGTCCGACCCCGATGTCCTGCGCGTGGGCGACGACTTCTACCTGACGGCCTCCAGCTTCGGCCGGGCGCCGGGACTGCCCCTGCTCCACTCCCGGGACCTGGTCAACTGGACGCTCGTCGGCCACGCCCTCGAAGTCCTCGAACCCGCGAGCGAGTTCCGGGCGCCCCGCCACGACTGCGGGGTGTGGGCGCCGTCGCTGCGGCACTTCGACGACCGGTTCTGGATCTTCTGGGGCGACCCCGACCAGGGCGTCTTCCAGGTCAACGCCCCCGCGATACGGGGGCCCTGGACGCGTCCGCACCTGGTCAAGGAGGGCAAGGGGCTCATCGACCCGTGCCCGCTGTGGGACGAGGAGACCGGCGAGGCGTACCTCGTGCACGCCTGGGCCAAGTCCCGCTCCGGGATCAAGAACCGGCTCACCGGGCACCGGATGCGGCCCGACGGCACCGGACTGCTCGACGGGGGCAAGGTGATCGTCGACGCGGACCGGCTGCCCGGCTGGTTCACCCTGGAGGGCCCCAAGCTCTACCGGCACGACGGCTGGTTCTGGATCCTCGCCCCGGCCGGGGGAGTGGAGACCGGCTGGCAGGGCGCCTTCCGCTCCCGCGACTTCTTCGGCCCCTACGAGGAACGCGTCGTGCTGGAGCAGCGCGACACCGACGTGAACGGCCCCCACCAGGGCGGCTGGGTGCGCACGGCGGCCGGCGAGGACTGGTTCCTGCACTTCCAGCAGCGGGGCGCCTACGGCAGGGTCGTCCACCTCCAGCCGATGCGCTGGGGAGCCGATGGCTGGCCCGTCCTCGGCGACGAGGGCGCCCCCGTGGCCGTCCACCCCAAGCCGGCGCTGCCCGCGCAGCCGTCCGCCGCGCCGGCCACCGACGACGACTTCCCCGGCGGCCGCTTCGGACGCCAGTGGCAGTGGACCGCGAACCCTCAGGAAGGCTGGGCCACCCAGCACTCCGGCGACGGGCTGCGGCTCACGTGTGTGCGCTCCGTGCACGCGCACGACCTGCGGAAACTGGCGAATGTGCTCACACAGCGGCTGCCGGGGATCCCCACCGTGACCGAAGTGGAGCTGCGCCTCGACAGCGAGGAACCCGGGGCGCGTGCCGGACTCGCCGTGCTCGGGGACGCGTACCGCTGGATCGGGCTCCAGCGGGACGCCGACGGAAGCGTGCGCCTCGTCCACCGGTTTGCCGAGACGGTCGCCGCGGGGGCACACCCCACGCCTTCAGGGCAGTGGGGGAGGGAGAGGGACGCCGCCGCTCCCTGCCCGGCGCCCCAGGGCCGGGCCCGGCTGCGGATCGAGACCCGCGCCGGGGCACGCTGCCGGTTCTCCTACGACGTGGGGGAGGGGTGGCAGTCCTCGGGCCAGGTCTTCGCCGCCACGCCCTGGCGCTGGGTCGGCGCCCTGCTCGGCCTCTTCGCGGTCGCGCCCACCGGCGGGGGACACGCCGGGGCGGCCACCTTCACCACGTTCAGGATCACCCCTTCGTCGTAATCCGTACGCCTGTTGGGAGCCGCAATGACGCACCTCCGTAGCAAGCGCCTGCCGAACCCTCGCATCCTCACCACCCTCGTCGGATCCAGAAGAGAGAGCCGTTCAATGAAGATCAGCAATCACAGAAGCAGGCGCGCCGTCCTGGCCGTCGCCCTGGGATCCGTCCTCGCCCTGACCGCCACCGCCTGCGGGGACGACGGCAGCGGGGCCGGCGGCGACAAGGGCTCCGAGGGCAGCGGCAAGGGCGAGATCGTCTTCTGGGACAACAACGGCGGTGTCCGCACCGACATCTGGAAGGAGATCATCGCCGACTTCCAGAAGGCCAACCCGGACATCAAGGTCGAGTACGTCGGCATCGCGGCCACCGAGTACCAGTCCAAGGTGGACACCGCCCTCCAGGGCGGCGGTCTGCCGGACGTGGGCGGTGTGGGCGCGGCCATGGCCGCCGGGTTCGCCGCGCAGGGCGCGCTGGAACCGCTGGACGACCGGCTCTCGAAGTCCTCCCTGAACGGCAAGCTCAACAAGGCGATGGTCGAGTCGCTGAAGTCCGCGGGCGGCGGCGAGGCCCTGTACTCGGTCCCGACCTCCGCGAACAACGGCGTCCTCTACTACCGCACCGACCTGTTCAAGGCGGCCGGCCTCGACGAGCCGACCACCTGGGACAGGTTCTACAAGGCCGCCGAGAAGCTCACGGACAAGGACAAGAACGAGTTCGGCTACACCATCCGCGGCGGGGCCGGCTCCATCGCCCAGGCGCTGGACGCGATGTACGGGCAGTCGGGCATCACCGCGTTCTGGGACTCCAGCGGTGAGAAGACCACCGTGAACGACCCGAAGAACGTGGCGGCGCTGGAGAAGTACGTCGGCCTGTACAAGAAGGTCACGCCCGCGGCCGACCTCAACAACGACTTCACGAAGATGGTCGCGCAGTTCGACTCGGGCACGATCGGCATGCTCAACCACAACCTGGGCTCCCACCAGGACCATGTGAAGGCGTTCGGGACGGACAGGTTCCGGGGGATTCCGCAGCCGACCGGCCCCGGCGGCAAGCGGGTCCAGGTCTCCAACCCGGTCGACGGGCTCGGCATGTTCAAGAGCTCGAAGAACAAGGAGGCGGCCTGGAAGTTCATCGAGTTCGCCCTGTCGCACGAGGAGAACTCCAAGTTCAACGAGTCGGCGGGCCAGGTGCCGGCGAACAACGACGCGGCGAAGGACGCGTGGATCCAGAAGGCCGAGCCGACGAAGCTGGCCGCCGCCGCGCTGACCGACGGGTCGACGTCGATCGTGCAGCTGCCGTACTACCTGCCGGACTGGAACACGATCTCGAAGGCCGACAACGAGCCGTCCTTCCAGAAGGTGATGGACGGGCAGACCAGCGCGAAGGAGTTCCTCGACTCGCTGGCCGACCAGCTGAACAAGGCGCAGGCCGAATGGAACGAGCAGAAGGGCTGACGCTCCGCTTCGGCGACAGGTCCGCTTCAACTGCCGGTCCGCTTCGACTGCCGGTCCGCTTCGACTGCCGGTCCGCTTCGACTACCGGTCCGCTTCGACTGCCGGCCCGTTCCGGCCGGTCGTGCGGCTCCCCGCGCCCCTGGAAGACGGGGGCGCGGGGGCACCCCCCACCACAGGAAAGGCACCGCACCACCTCCCTGCCCCGCACGCCTGTTGAGAAAGGCACCCGCACGTGTCCCTCACCCGTAGACAGGTCACCACCGCGGCGCTCGCCGCCGTTCCGCTCACCGTCGCCGCCACGGGGCCCGCCTCCGCCGCCGTCTCCTCCGGCCGGGTCCGCCGCGAGCCCACGCTCTACCTCGCCGGCGACTCCACCGCCGCCCAGAAGTACGCCGACGCCCGGCCCGAGACCGGGTGGGGCATGGCGCTGCCGTTCTTCCTCCGTAGCGGGCTGAAGGTCTCCAACCACGCGGTGAACGGGCGGAGTTCCAAGAGCTTCATCGACGAAGGGTGGCTGGATGCCGTCCTGCGGGCCGTCCGCCCCGGTGACTTCCTGATCGTCCAGTTCGGTCACAACGACTCCAAGGTCGCCGACCCCGCCCGGTACACCGAGCCGTGGACCACCTACCAGGACTACCTGCGCCAGTACATCGACGGCGCGCGGGCCCGGGGTGCCCGGCCGGTGCTCGCCACCTCCGTGGAGCGTCGGAGGTTCGACGCGGGCGGGGTGGCGCAGCCGACCCACGGCGCGTACCCGGCGGCCATGCGCGCCCTCGCGCAGGAGGAGGGGGCCGCGCTCCTCGACATCCAGGCGCTGTCCCTCGCGCTCTGGCAGAGGCTCGGGGTCGAGGAGACCAAGAAGTACTTCAACTGGACCGCGACCGAGCAGGACAACACGCACTTCAATCCGCCGGGGGCCATCGCCGTGGCGCGGCTGGTCGCCTCCGAGCTGCTGCGACGCCGGGTCCTCGCGCCCCGCGACGTGCGCAGGCTCGACGCGGAGATCCCCGAGTCCTGGATCACCTGGCCGCAGGCGTAGCTCTCCGCCCCTCAGGGGGCACCCCCTTCTTCCCCCATGCCCCTGAAAGGAACCCGCACCCATGCGTGCTCATGTCTGGCATGCTCATGCCATTACTGCCGTCGTCGGCTGCACGGCCCTCGTCCTCGGGGTCACGGGGACCGGCGTCGCCCAGGCCGGCGAACGCGACCTCGGCCGTCAGGTGCTCGGGGCCGGTGACGGCTGGGGCTCCGCGGAAGGCGGCACCACCGGCGGCTCGGCGGCCGACGCCGCCCACGTCCACACCGTCACCACCTGGGCGGAGTTCAAGGCCGCGCTCAGGGACGGCGGTGACGCGCCGAAGATCATCAAGGTCAAGGGCATGATCGACGCCGTCTCCCAAGGCTGCGACGCCTTCGTCACCGGCGGCTACGACCTCCAGCAGTACCTGAAGGACTACGACCCGGCCGTGTACGGCAACGACAAGGTCGCCATGGGCCCGCAGGAGGACGCCCGGGTCGCCTCCGCCGCCCGGCAGGACGCGGAGATCAAGGCCAACGTCCCCAGCAACACCACCATCGTCGGCGTCGGCCGGAACTCCGGCATCCTCGGCGGCAGCCTCCAGATCAAGGGCGTCCAGAACGTCATCATGCGCAACCTCACCATCGAGGCGCCGCTGGACTGCTTCCCCAAGTGGGACCCCACCGACGACAACCACACCGGCAACTGGAACTCCGAGTACGACGCCGTCGTGGTCCACGGCACCCACCACGTCTGGCTGGACCACAACACGTTCACCGACGGGCGCTTCCCGGACAGCGAACGCCCCGTCCACTTCGGCAAGGTCTTCCAGCAGCACGACGGCCTCACCGACATCGTGCGCGGCGCCGACCACGTGACCGTGTCCTGGAACCGCTTCGAGAACCACGACAAGAACATGCTGATCGGCAACAGCGACGGCTCCGCCTCCCAGGACGCCGGCAGACTCAAGGTCACCCTGCACCACAACCGCTTCGACGGGATCCTCCAGCGCTCCCCGCGCGTGCGGTTCGGACAGGTCGACGTCTACAACAACCACTACGTGGTGAACGAGGAGCAGAAGGACGACTACTACGTCTTCGGCATCGGCATCTCCTCGCGGCTCCACGCCACCGACAACGCCATCACCCTGCCGCCGGGCACCAAGGCGGGCAAGGTCCTCAAGAAGTGGAACGAGTCCCCGCTGACCGCCGAGAACAACTACGTCAACGGCCGGCTCACCGACCTCATCGCCGTCCACAACGCCGAGATCCCGGCCGAGACCCTCCAGTCCGGTGCCGGCTGGACGCCGACGCTGCGCAAGAAGGTCGACCACCCGCGCGCCGTGCCCGCGATCGTCAAGGCCCGGGCGGGCGCCGGAAAGGTCTGCTGATGACCGAGCACCGGACAGCCCTGGGCAGACGGTCGTTCGTCCTCGCGAGCGCCGGGGCGGTGCTCGCGCTCGGCACGGCGGCACCGGCCCACGCCTCCCACGGCCGGTCACCGTTCGGTCGGTTCGGCTCACCCGCCGGGCGGCTCGACGAGCGGACGCTGTACGTCCACGCCGGGGGTGCCGGGGACTTCACCACCGTGCGGGCCGCCGTCACCGCGGCGACCGGCACCGGTCACACCCTGGTCATCGCACCCGGCGTGTACCGGGAGACCGTCGTCGTGAGCACCGCCCGCAAGGACATGACCTGGATCGGTGCCTCCGGCGACGCCCTCGACGTCACGATCGTGTACGACAACGCGGCCGGCACCCCCAGGCCCGGCGGCGGCACCCACGGCACCACCGGATCGGCGACCACCCTCGTCCAGGGCGACGGGTTCACCGCGCGGGACATCACCTTCGCCAACGACTGGCTGCGCGCCGACCACCCCGAGATCACCGGCACCCAGGCCGTCGCCCTCAAGGTGCAGGGCGACCGCTCGGCCTTCCTGCGGTGCCGGTTCCTCGGACACCAGGACACGCTGTACGCCGACTCGATGGCGCTCGGCACGTTCGCCCGCCAGTACTTCCAGGACTGCTACGCCGAAGGGGACGTGGACTTCGTCTTCGGCCGGGCCACCGCGGTGTTCGAACGCTGCCACTTCCACACCCTGACCCGGACCGACCTCGCCTCCGCCCCGTACGGGTTCGTGTTCGCGCCGTCCACCGCGGGCGCCAACCCGCGCGGCTGTCTGGTGACCCGGAGCCGGATCACCAGCGGGGCCCCGGACGCCCACTACAAACTGGCCCGGCCGTGGGTGCCCAGCTCCGACACCACCGCCAGACCGATGCTGACCGTCCGCGAGACCCGGCTCGGGGCAGGCATCGACGCGGTGGCCCCGTACGCCACCATGTCCTCCGGATTCCCCTGGCAGGACCAGCGGTTCGCGGAGTACCGGAACACCGGCCCCGGCGCCCGGATCACCGTCCCGGAGAACCGGCCCCAGCTCACCGCCGAGGAGGCCGCCGCGCACACCCGTGAGGCGTACCTCGGCGACTGGGCACCCTGGAAGGGGTGCTGACGTGCGCCGGCGCACCCTGCTCACCGGGATCGCCGGCGGCCTCGCGGCCGCCGGCGCCACCCCCGCGTCCGCCCATGCGCGCCGCCGGGTCCTGCACGTCCGGCGCGGCGGCTCCGTCCAGGCCGCCGTGGACGCGGTGGACGGCCCCGGCTGGACGATCGTGGTGCATCCGGGCACCTATCGCGAGGTCGTCGACATCCCCGCCGACAAGGGGGAGTTGACGCTTCGCGGTGCCTCCCGCGACCCGCGCGCCGCCGTCATCGTCTTCGACCGGGCGGGCGGCACACCCAGACCCGAGGGCGGCACCTACGGCACGGCGGGCTCGGCCACCTTCACCTCCGCCGCGCCCGGCCTCACCGTCCGCGACCTGACCCTCGCCAACGACTGGCTGCGCGCCGACCACCCCGACATCACCGGGACACAGGCCGTGGCCGCGTACATCACGGGGGACCGCGGCCACTTCGAGAACGTCCGCCTCCTCGCCCACCAGGACACCCTCTTCGCGGACACCACCGCGCTCGACGCCTTCGACCGGCAGTACTACCGCCGCTGCCACATCGAGGGCGACGTCGACTTCGTCTTCGGCCGGGCGCGCGCGGTCTTCGAGTCCTGCCGCCTCCACACGCTCCAGCGGGATGTCCCCTTCACCCCCAAGGGCATGGTCTTCGCGCCCTCCACCGCCCGCGCCAACCCCTACGGGTTCCTCGCCCTGCGGAGCCGGATCACCTCCGGCGCCGAGGACGGGGCGTACAAGATCGCCCGCCCCTGGGTGCCGTCGTACGAGACGACCGCCTGGCCCTCCCTGGTCGTCCGGGACACCTGGATCGGTTCCGGCATCGACGCCGCCGCCCCCTACACCAACATGCGCGAGGCGTACCCGTGGCAGACCATGCGCTTTCGCGAGTACGGCAACTCCGGTCCCGGCGCGGCCGTCACGGTGCCGGAGAACCGGCCGCGGCTCACCGAGGCGGAGGGCGCGCTGCACACCCGGCGGACGTATCTCGGGGACTGGAGGCCCGATGGATGCCCGTGATCCGGGCGACTGGCTCGACTCCGTCCTGTGAACGCCCCACCCGCACGCCCCACCCGCACGCCCCACCCGCACGAGAAAGGACCGCTCTCCATGTCTCGTCGTACCACTCTCGCCCTGGGCACCGCCCTCGCCCTCGGTGCCGGACTGGCCGTGCTCCCCACCCAGGCGCACGCCGCGACCGTCGTCGTCAACACCACGACCGCCCTGTCCAACGCCCTGAGGAACGCCACGCCCGGCACGGTCATCCAGGTGCGCGGCGGCACGTACTTCCCGACGGCCACCCTCCAGTCCACGGCGAACGGCACCTCCTCCAGCCGGATACACCTCCAGCCGTACGGTTCGGAGACCGTGAGGATCGACGGCTCGAACCTCCCCGCCGGCGACTGGATCTTCAAGCTGACCGCGGACTACTGGACCGTCTCCGGGATCACCTTCCAGAACTCCCCGGACAGCGCGGTCGTCTGCCAGTCCTGTGCCTCCACCGTCTGGGACACCGTCAAGACCATCAACGGCGGCGACTCCGGCTTCACGCTCACCGGCGACGGCACCACCGGCAACACCGTCCGGAACCTCGACTCCTACGGCCACTACGACCGGGCCAACCACGGGGAGAACGCCGACGGCATCGCCGTGAAGTTCGGCTCCGGCGGCGGCAACCTCATCACCGGGGCCCGCCTCTTCAACAACGCGGACGACGGCCTGGACTTCTGGTCGTTCTCCTCGCCCGTGACGGTCGAGCACACCTGGGCGATGGGCAACGGCAGGAACTGCTGGGGCGACTCCGCGTTCGCGGGCGACGGCAACGGCTACAAGCTGGGCGGCGACGGCGAGACCGTGGCCCATGTCATCAACAACTCGGCGGCCTGGGACAACGCCGGCAACGGCTTCACCGAGAACAGCAACAAGGGCGCCATCGTCATCAACCGCACCACCGCCTACGCCAACGCCAAGTGGGGCTACTACTTCGCGACCGGCGCGGCCCGCCTCGGCCGGAACCTGGCCGTCGGCAACGGCGGCGGCCCGGTCACCAAGGGCTCCTCGGTCGTCTCGTCCGGCAACAACTGGGACCCCGGCGTCTCCACGCCCGCGTTCCGCTCCACCAACGCCTCCACCACGTTCAACGCCCGGCAGTCGAACGGCGCGCTGCCCGTGACCACCTTCCTCACCACGGGCAGTTCGACGATCGGCGCGACGATGGACTGAGCCGGCCTTTCGAAGGTTTTCGAGGGTTCGCGGCAACCTTTCCCGGCGGGGCGACGACCAGGGACAGAAGCGGGCCGGGGCGGCCCCTCCGGCCCGCTTCGCTCCTCGTCCCCCCCGTGAAAGGAACCCTCGTGCGCCAGAACATCGGGCGCCACCGCAGGACCGGCACCCTGTCGATCGCCGCCCTGGTGGCCGTCGCCGCGGGGGCGGGCGGTGTCCTGCTCGGTCTCTCGAACGACGGCGCCCGGGCCGCCGCGACCACGGTCACCGGCACCGCGTCGCTGGAGTCCGCCTTCGCCCATGCCGCCGCCGGTACGACCATCCAGCTCCGCGGCGGCACCTACCGGCCCACCCGGACCCTGAGGTCCACGGCCGACGGCACCGCCTCGGCCCGGATCACGCTCACCGCGTACGGGAACGAGAAGGTCAGGATCGACGGCTCCCGACTGCCCGCCGGTTCCTGGCTCGTCGCCATCGACGGCGACCACTGGACCGTCTCCGGCATCACCTTCCAGAACTCCCCGGCGCGGGGCTTCGTCGCCACCTCGTCCGTCGGCGGGATCTTCGAGAACCTCGTCACCGCGGACAACGGCGACTCGGGCTTCACGCTGCGCGGCGACGGCACCACCGGCAACGTCGTGCGGAACCTGGACAGCCACGGCAACCACGACGCCGCGAACCACGGCCGGAACGCCGACGGCATCGCCGTGCAGTTCGGCTCCGGCACCGGCAACCGGATCACCGGGGCCCGCCTCTACGACAACGCGGACGACGGGCTCGACCTCTGGCAGTTCTCCTCACCCGTCACCGTCGAGCACTCCTGGGCCTTCGGCAACGGCGGGAACCGCGGGAACGACACCGCCTCCGAGGGCAACGCCGGCGCGTCCGAGGGCAACGGCAACGGGTTCGAGCTGGGCGGCGGCGGAGCCTCCGCCGCCCACCGGGTCCATGACAACGCGGCCTGGGACAACACGCTGCACGGCTTCACCGGGAACTCCAACACCGGGGCGCCACGGCTCCACCACAACACCGCCTTCGCCAACACGGCGGACGGGTTCTCGTTCCCGGCGGGGACGGCCCGGCTGACGCGGAACCTCGCGGTGGACAACGGCACGGGCACGGCACGTCTGGGCCCGGGCACGGTGTCGTCGGCCAACAGCTGGAACGGCGGGGTGGTGACACCGCCGTTCAGGTCCCTCGACGCGAGCGGGGTGCGCCGGGCGCGCGGCGCCGACGGTTCGCTGCCGGTCACGGCGTTCCTGACGACCGGCTCCACGGCCGTCGGCGCGGCGATGCGCTGACCCGGGAGAAGGGCGCCCCCCGCCGGTCGTCACCGGCGGGGGGCGCTTGTCGTGCCGACCGAGGGGGGCTCAAGTCGGCACCACTGCCGGCCGAGGGGGGCTCAGGCCAGCAGGTCCACACAGTCGAACGAGGTGCCCGGGCTCAGGAAGGCCGTGCCGCTCGATCCACTGACGATATCGATCTTCAGCACGTTGTACCCACTGGTGTTCGACTTCCATGCACTGGCAGGGACGTGGAAAGTGAACATGTGGTTGTTTCCCCGGTACGAACCCGTGGTCAGGGAACGCGTCGAGGGCTGCTCGGGCGGCGCGGGGACCGGCGACACCCACTCGTTGACCGTCACCCGCGGCCGGCCGTTCGAGAAGGCGTCCGTGACGCCGATCCTCAGCGTGTGCGCGGCGGCGGCCTGGGCGGCGGTCAGCTTGAAGTGGACACGGACCCCGTTGTTGACGTCCTGCCACACATACGCCGGGAACGTCGCGGCCTGGTCGCCGCCGTCGAGGGTGACGTCGCCCGTCCACTTCCTGGCACGGCCGTCGGAGGGGTGCGCGTACGTCATCAGCTCGGCGTTCTTGAACCCGCGCGGAGTGCCGTCCCAGTCGCCGAGCCGCCAGAGCGTCCTCGCCGCGGACGGATCGCCGGTGATGGTCAGGGTGTTGAGCGCGGTGGCGCCGCCCGCCCTCACCGTCACCTGCCGGGTGTGCACGGCCAGCTCGCCCTTGTATACGGTCAGGGTGTACGTGCCCGGGAGCATGCCCTTGCAGGAGAAGGCGCCGGTGCCGGCCGCTGCCCTGGTCCAGTACTGGGCGTCGGCGTTGGCGAAGCCGACCGTGTACGCGTGCTTCGGATCCATGCCCTTGAGTCCGACCCCGGCCACCTTGCCGCGTCCCGCCCTGCCGACCCAGCCGGTGATGCCGAGGCCGTCCACCCAGGAGGTGTCCAGCCTGTCGTGGGCCAGGGAAGGGGAGGGGGCGCCGCCGTCGGTGAAGGCGAGGACGTACGGGCCCTGGAGGCCGAAACGTTCCGGCTCGGTCTGGGCCTGGTTGTAGTGCAGGATCTCGTACAGCCCGGCGCCCTTGTCGTTGGAGTGGCGCAGCAGTGAGCGGTAGAAGGGGCCGCCGGACGCCTTCTCGTGGTTGGAGCGGACGAGCCACAGGCCGACCTCGCCGGTGGTGAACCCGATGTGGTCGTAGTCGATGACCCGCTTGCCCGAGTAGTGCTTGGAGTGGGTGGTGCCGTCCGCGCGCCGCCACACGTCGCCGGCCTCGATGACCCGGTCGGAGCTCTCGATCCAGGAGTCCGGGCCCTCGTTGGGGAACACTCCCGGCTTGAGGCGGACGAGGAAGCGGGTCGCCGTGAAGGAGGCGTCCGCCTTGTGCGTCCACAGGTAGACGTTGCTCTGACCGCTGCGGGCCGCGTACCACTGGGTGATCGCGCCGTGCGCGGCCTTGATCAGGATCGTCGCCCCCGACTGCCGGAGCGTGACGGTGGCGGTGCCGAGCCCGGACTCCACATGGGAGTGCCGGCCGCCGTAGCCCTCGTACTCCTTGCCCCGGTAGCGCAGGGAGGTGAGGTCGCCGGTGGTCTTGGAGACCTTGAAGACCAGGCCGGCGCCGGTGTCGACGACGAAGTTCCGGCCGTCGTCGGAGTGTCCGAAACCGGCGGCGGACGCGGTGGCGAGAAGACCGCTGCCGCCCGCGACGGCGGCGCCGGTGGCGGCGACACCGAACGCGGTGGCGCCGAGCACCCGTCGGCGGGTGAGACGTCGTCTCTTGTGCGTGCTCAAGGGGCGTGCTCCGGGAATGGTGGATTCCGTATCGCTCGTACGTGAGAGCAGATGACGGGAACCGGCAGTCGGTTCCCTCCCGCTCTCACGTCTTCCGGTCGCCACCGGCGGGCAAAGGGTTGCCGCCCCGCGAGATTTTTTCCGCGGGATGCCGCTGCGGGGTTCCGCGGGGCCTTTCCTACGAGTCGCCGTCGTCCGACGAGTCGCCCTCGGCCTGGCCCTCGAAGCCGCCCGCCACCGCGAACTCCTCGCCGCCCGCCTTCGCGGTCATCGCGTAGCGGTCGTCGCTCGCGTCCCGGCCGCCGCGCTCGTGGTTGTACTGCCCGGCGAAGACGAACTCGCCCTTCGGGACCGTACGCCCGTCCTTGAGCACCCAGGTGTAGACCAGGAAGCCGTCGTCCTCGGCGACCGTGAGGTCGAAGTCCGCCTCGGGCAGCGAGCGCCAGGCACCGGACGAGGAGACCCCGCCGGTCTCGGCGATCCGCAGCTGGACGGTGAGCGCGGTGAGCTGCTCGCCGGTCTTCAGGGTCAGATTGCTCTGGGCCCAGAAGTCGTTGCTGTGCGGGTCGACGGTGCCGTCCGACCAGAGCGGGCCGTCCTCCGCGTCCCCCGAGACGGGCAGCTTCGGCGCGGGGGAGTCCTTGGCCGGCGGTGCACTCGACGGCTCGGCGCCGGGCTCGCGCTCCGACTCGCCCCGGGTCGGGGCCGGGTCCGGCGGGACCGGCGCCCGGCTCGTCGCCGCCGGGGACTCCACCGGGGTCGGCGACACCGCGACCGTCCGGTCGTTGGGCTTCTCCTCGCCCTTCACCGCCGACGCGACGGCATAGCCGCCCACCGCGAGCACACCGGCGACACCGGCGGTCGCGCTGACCACGCGCACCCAGCCCCACAGCGGCGGCCGCGTGGCCCTGCGGCTGCGGCGCGGCTCCTCGGGTGCCGCCATCCCGCGCTCGATCCGGGCCAGGATGCGGGCGCGGTCCGGCACGTACGCCTCGGCCGACTCGCGCAGCCGGGCGCGCAGCTCCTCGTGCACGTCCCTCATCGGTCCCTTCTTCCGCTGCCCGGCGCACCCGCGCCGGTCACCCTCGCGCCCGTGACACCCGCACCCGTGATGCCGGTGGGCATCCGCCGGGGGGCGTCGCCGGTGCCGAGCAGCTTCTTCAGCTCGGCCATCCCCTTGGACGTCTGGCTCTTCACCGTACCGACCGAGACGCCGAGGGCGAGCGCCGTGTCCTTCTCCGAGAGGTCGAAAGCATGCCGCAGCACCACGCACGCCCGCTTGCGGAACGGCAGCCGGCGCAGCGCCGACTGCACGTCGACCACCCCGGCCACATCGGGATTCTCGGCCTTCTCCTCGCGCTGCGACCAGAACAGCGTGATCCGCCGGCGCTCCCGCACCGCGCTGCGGATCCGGGTACGGGCCAGATTGGCCACCACCCCGCGGGCGTACGCCACCGGGTGCTCCGCGGCGCGGACCCGGTCCCAGCGGTGCCACATCGCGAGCAGGGCGTCCGCGGCGAGATCGTCCGCCGCGTCCGCCTCGCCGGTCAACAGATGGGCCAGACGGGACAGTTCGGCGTAGTGCCGCTCGAAGAAGTCATGGAACTCCACGGAGGCTGCGTCGTCGACGACCGTGCCCACGGGCGACCTCTCTCCTCGCTTCGGCTGGAGGCACCGGGACCGGGTGCCTGTGCGTGCCCTGTGAATGACACGTGATCGTCCGGGGGTTCCCCCGACGAGATCCGGAAGAGTAGCAGTGATCGTGAACGAGTTTCGTACGAGGCTTCGAACGCCGTCTTGCGGGGCGAACTTCGATTCCGTAACACGGAGAAAACCTGAACTGGGTTCAACGACGGAACAATCCAGCCAGCATCCGCGCGTAGCACACACGTCCCTAGGAGCACGGCACATGTCCGACGCACAGAAGGTGGCCGACCGGCGAGGCACCCCACCCACCGGGGTGAACAGCGTCGATCGCTTCTTCAGGATCACCGCTCGGGGGTCCACCTTCGCCCGCGAGATACGCGGCGGCCTCGCCACGTTCTTCACGATGGCATACATCCTTGTCCTGAATCCCATCATCCTGGGAAGCGCCAAGGACAAGTACGGTCACACCCTCGACGGCGCCGAACTCGTCACCGCCACCGCCCTCGTGGCGGCCGTCATGACGATCATCATGGGGGTCGGCGGGAACCTGCCGCTGGCGCTCGCCGCGGGCCTCGGGCTCAACGCGGTCGTCGCCTTCCAGATAGCCCCGCTGATGAGCTGGCCCGACGCGATGGGCCTGGTCGTCCTCGAAGGTCTGCTGATCTGCGTCCTGGTGGTCACGGGCCTGCGCGAGGCTGTCATGCACGCCATCCCGCAGCCGCTCAAGCAGGCCATCAGCGTCGGCATCGGCCTGTTCATCGCCTTCATCGGCTTCGTCGACGCAGGCTTCGTCACCCGCATCCCCGACATCGCGAACACCACCGTGCCGGTCCAGCTCGGCGCGTCCGGCGCGCTGTCCGGCTGGCCCATCCTGGTGTTCTGCGCCGGCGTCCTGCTGACGATCGCGCTGCTCGCCCGGAAGGTACGGGGCGCGATCCTGATCAGCATCCTGACGATGACCGTCGTTGCAATTGTGATCAACTCTCTGGCCGACATCGAGAGTTGGGGACTGACCACCCCGAAGGTCCCCGACGACCTCGTGGCCGCCCCCGAGTTCGGACTGATCGGCGACTTCAGCCTCTTCGGCTCCTTCGGCGAGACCACCGTCATCACGGTCGTCCTGCTGATCTTCACCCTGCTGCTCTCGGACTTCTTCGACACCATGGGCACGGTCGTCGGCGTCAGCGCCGAGGCCGGGCTGCTCGACGAGGAGGGCAAGGTCCCGGACCTCGGCCGGGTCCTCCTCATCGACGGCGCCGCGGCGGTCGCCGGCGGCGCCTCCTCCGCGTCCTCCGCGACCTCCTACATCGAGTCCGCGGCGGGCGTCGGCGAGGGCGCCCGCACCGGCTTCGCCAACCTGGTCACCGGCGGGCTCTTCGCGGTCGCCCTCTTCCTCACCCCGCTGCTCACCATCGTCCCGATGCAGGCCGCGGCCCCCGCGCTGGTCGCCGTCGGCTTCCTGATGATGATCCAGGTCAAGAACATCGACTGGGACAGGTACGACATCGCCATCCCCGCGTTCCTGACGATCGTCGTGATGCCGTTCACCTACTCCATCACCAACGGCATCGGCGCGGGCTTCCTCGCCTACGTCCTCATCAGGACGGTCCTCGGCAGGGCCAAGGAGATCCACTGGCTGCTGTGGGGCACCTCGGCGCTGTTCCTGGTGTACTTCGCCATCAACCCGATCCAGCAGCTGTTCGGTGTGAAGTAGCCCGCCGGAGAAGGGCCGCCCCCGGGGGGAGAGGGGCGGCCCTTCGTCTTCGGACGGTCCTCGACCGTGCCCTCAGTCCCTCAGAGCCGCCTCCATCACGGCCTTCGCGACCGGCGCCGCCAGCCCGTTGCCGCTGACCTCGGAGCGGGCCGCGTCCGACTGCTCCACGACCACGGCGACGGCGACCTCCTTGCCGCCGGCCTTCGCGTACGACGTGAACCAGGCGTACGGCGTCTTGCTGTTCCTCTCGCCGTGCTGGGCGGTACCGGTCTTGCCGCCCACGGTCGCCCCGCCGATCCGCGCGTTCGTGCCCGTGCCGTCCTCGACGACCGTCTCCATCGCCGACCGCAGCTGCTTCGCCGTGGACGCGCTGACCACCCGCTCGGTGCCGGCCTCGGAGTCGTAGTCCTCCAGCACGTCGCCGCCGCCGTCGGTGATCTGCGACACCATGTGCGGCGCCACCAGCTTGCCGTCGTTGGCGATGGCCGCCGACACCATGGCCATCTGCAACGGCGTCGCGGTGACGTCGTACTGCCCGATCCCGGTCAGTGCCGTGGACGACTCGTCCATGTCGGACGGGTACACACTGGTGTAGGCCCGCACCGGCACGTCCTGCTCCGTGTCGTCGAAGCCGAACTTCTCGGCCATCGCCCTGACCTTGTCCTGGCCCAGCTTGACGGCCATCCGCGCGAACACGTTGTTGCACGAGTACTGCAACGCCGTACGGATGGAGGCGTTCTCGCAGGGCGCGTCCGGGTTCTCGTTGCCCAACTCCGTCGTGGTGCCCGGCAGGGTGTACGGGTCGGGGCTGTCCGTCCGCACGTCCACCGACGGGTACAGCCCGTCCTCCAGCGCGGCCGCCGCGACGACCAGCTTGAACGTCGACCCCGGTGGCAGGGGCTGCCGCAGCGCCCGGTTGGTCAGCGGCTTGTCCGGGTCCGCGTTCAGCTTCTTCCAGGCCGCGCCCGCCGTGTTGGCGTCGGTGAGCGCCGACGGGTCGTACGACGGGGTCGACACCACCGCCAGGATCCTCCCGGTCGCCGGGTCGATCGCGACGGCGGCACCCTTCTTCTCGCCGAGCGCCTCGTACGCCGCCTTCTGCACGGCCGGGTCGATCGTGGTGATCACATCGCCCGGGTCGGCCCGCGTGCGGGTGAGGGTGTCCAGCACCGTCCTCAGCCGGCTGTCCGTGCCGTTGAGCAGGTCCTGGTAGATGCCCTCCAGCTGCGTCGGCGCGTAACTCTGCGAGGCGTACCCCGTCACCGCCGCGTACAGCTCGCCGTCCTTGTAGGTGCGCTTGTAGGCGAGGTCGCCGCCCTTGGTCCGCGCGGAGCCGGTGATCGCGTCGCCGCCCACGATGATGTTCCCGAGCGGCGCCGCGTACGTCTCGATCGCGTTCCGCCGGTTGTCCTTGTCCTCCGCGAGCGCCGTGCCCTCGTAGAACTGCACCCAGGTCGCCCGCGCCAGCAGGGCGAGCACGAGGAGCAGGGTGAAGACGGCGCTGCGTCTGATCGTCTTGTTCATCGCACCCGGGCAGACGAGCGGAACGCGGTCGGTCGTTCCCTTCCGTCCCGCTTCTCATGAGGTCTTCATGTGCCCGGGCGGCGGACGCGCCCGTGTGCCGCGCGGGCCGGGCTCAGAGCCGGCGCGTGGCCAGCGTCAGCCGGTCGCGGGCGTCGAACAGGGCGTCCTTGACCAACTGCTCGTGCGCCGGGGTGAGCCGGGCCACCGGCACGGAGCAGCTGATCGCGTCACGGGCCGGGGTGCGGTACGGGATGGCCACGCCGAAGCAGCGCAGACCGAGGGTGTTCTCCTCGCGGTCCACGGCGAAGCCCTGCTCACGGACCTGGTGCAGCTCCTCGATGAGCTGCTCCCGGTCGGTGATCGTGTTCTCGGTGAGCGCCGGGAGGGTCTCCGGGAGCATCTTGCGGACCTGCTCGTCGGTGTGGGTGGCGAGCAGCGCCTTGCCGAGCGAGGTGGAGTGGGCGGGCAGCCGCCGGCCGACCCGGGTGAAGGGACGCAGATAGTGCTGCGACTGCCGGGTGGCCAGATAGACGACGTTGGTGCCGTCGAGGCGGGCCAGGTGGATGGTCTCGGTGGTGTCGTCCGAGAGCCGGTCGAGCGTGGGCCGGGCCAGCGCCACCACCTCGTCCCCGTCGATGTACGAGGTGCCGACGAGAAGGGCCCGTACGCCGATGCCGTACCGGGTGCCCGTCGCGTCCGTCTCGACCCAGCCGAGCTCCACGAGGGTGCGGAGCAACATATAAAGACTGGACTTGGGATAGCCGACGGCCTCCTGCACCGCCGCGAGCGAGTGCATTCCGGGGCGCCCGGCGAAGTATTCCAGCAGTTCGACGGTTCGAACCGCCGACTTGACCTGCGCTCCGCCGCCCGTCTCGACTGCCGACATCGCCCTTGACCCCTTCGTTCGACGGGAAATAGTCTCCAACACCATATTCATCATTGAGGACGGCGTTCAGCATATCGAACGACCTTGGTGAATGACCCAGAGAATACCCCTGGGAATGACCCAGAAATACGTGGAGGGACCCGCGGTGGCAGCAGCACCAGTCTGGAGTGTCGACCCCCGAACCGGGAAGCAGCGCGAGCAGGTTGCGGTGGAGGCCACAGCCCAGGAGGTGGACGCCGCCGTCCGCGCGGCCCACGAGGCCCGTGGCGCCCTGGCCGACCGCGGCGTTCGCGCGGCGTTCCTGCGCACGGCCGCCGACCAGCTCCAGGCGGCCAAGGACCAGCTCGTCGAGGTCGCCGACGCGGAGACCGCGCTCGGTCCGGTCCGGCTCACCGGTGAACTCGCCCGCACCTGCTACCAGCTGCGGGCCTTCGCCGACATCGTCGACGAGGGCGCGTTCCTCGACGTGGTGATCAACCACCCCGACGACACCGCGACCCCGCCCATCCCCGACCTGCGCCGCTACAAGGTGCCGCTGGGCGTCGTCGCCGTCTACTCGGCCTCCAACTTCCCCTTCGCCTTCTCCGTGCCGGGCGGTGACACCGCGAGCGCGCTGGCCGCCGGGTGCCCGGTGGTCGTCAAGGCCCACCCCGACCACCCGGCGCTGTCCGAGCTGGTCGCGATCGTGCTGCGCCGGGCCGCCGTCGAGCACGGCATCCCCGAGGGCGTCCTCGGTCTCGTCCACGGCTTCGAGGCGGGCGTCGAGCTGGTCAAGCACCCGCTGGTGACCGCCGCCGGCTTCACCGGCTCCGTGCGCGGCGGCCGGGCCCTGTTCGACGCGGCGGCCGCGCGGCCGGTGCCGATCCCGTTCCACGGCGAGCTGGGCTCCCTGAACCCCGTCCTCGTCACCGAGGCCGCGGCGGCCGAGCGCGCCGAGGCGATCGGTACGGGACTCGCGGGCTCCATGACCCTCGGGGTCGGCCAGTTCTGTGTGAAGCCGGGCCTGGTGCTGGCGCCGGCCGGCGACGCCGGTGACCGGCTGGTCAAGTCGCTCACGGACGCGGTCAGCGACGTCGACGCGGGTGTCCTGCTCGACCACCGGATGCGCGACAACTTCCTCGCCGGTGTCGCCGAGCGCGCGGAGCTGCCGGACGTGGAGTCGCCGGTGACGGCGGGCGCGGGCGGCGAGCACACCGTGAGCCCCGGCTTCCTCACCGTCCCCGCCGGCAAGCTGGCGTCCGAGGGCGAGCACGACCTGCTCCTGGAGGAGTGCTTCGGGCCGCTCACGGTCGTCGCGCGCTACGAGGACGAGGACGAGGCGAAGGCCGTGCTGTCCCGGCTGCCGGGCAACCTCACCGCCACGGTCCACCTGTCCGGTGAGGAGGCCGCCGGTGAGGGACGCGGCCCGGAGCTGCTGGCGGAGCTGACGCCGCTGGCCGGGCGTGTGCTGGTCAACGGCTGGCCGACGGGTGTGGCCGTGGCCGCGGCCCAGCACCACGGCGGGCCCTACCCGGCGACGACCTCGACGTCCACCTCCGTGGGCGGCACGGCCATCGAGCGGTGGCTGCGGCCGGTCGCGTACCAGGGTGCGCCCGAGGCGCTGCTGCCGCCGGAGCTGCGGGACGACAACCCGCTGGGGCTGCCGCGCCGGTTCAACGGCGTGCTGGAGCGCTGACCGCGGGACGCGGTGGTCGGCCGGCCACGGGTCGTCCGTGGCCGGTCGCGCGGTTCCCCGCGCCCCCGAAAGGGGGCGCGGACGCCGACCGGGGGCTGTAAGAATCCCCCAATGGATCTCGAACTTCCCGAACTCCCTTTCCCTCTCCGTACATACGGTCCCGATGGGCACTGGTCCTATGAGGACGGGGTGCTCACCGGGTGGGCCGGCGCCCGGCAGGACCGGTTCGTGCCGCCCACGGACGAGGGGCTGGACCCCGTCACGGACGCGCCCAGGCTGCTGGGGGCGCCGGAGGGGGACTTCCAGTTGATCGCCCGCGTCACCGTCGGCTTCGCCGCCGGGTTCGACGCGGGCGTGCTCTATGTGCACGTGGGGGAGCGGGCCTGGGCGAAGCTGTGCCTGGAGTACTCGCCGGACGTCCCCACGGTCTGCACGGTGGTCACCCGTGGACACTCCGACGACGCCAACTCCTTCACGGTGGAGGGAAGTTCGGTGTGGCTGCGGGTCAGCCGCACGGGCCGGGCGTTCGCCTTCCACGCCTCCCGCGACGGCAAGCACTGGACGTTCGTCCGGCTGTTCACGCTCGGCGGGGAGCGGGAGAGCGGAGCCGCCCTGGTCGGGTTCATGACGCAGTCACCGATGGGGGAGGGCTGCGTCGTGACGTACGACGAGATCGAGTTCCGCCCGAACTGGCCCCAGGACCTGAGAAACGGCAGCTGAGGACGGTGGCGTCGGCGGCCCGGACGCCGGGACCGGTGTCACCCCCGGCCGGAACCGCCCGGGCGTCCGGCTCGTCCTCCTTCACATGATCGAGAACCGTGTGGAACGACTGACCGGAGCACGAGTGATCAGGACCGCGCTCCCCGCCGAACTCGGTGACGTCGTCGCGCTGCATGCCCGGGCCCGGGCGACGTACTACCCGGACGGCGTCCCCGACGACGGCACGGACTGGCTCGCCGGCTGGCGGCGGGCCATCGAGCGGCCGGACGGCCGGGTGCTCTGCGCGGTGGAGCACGGCCGGATCACCGGCATCGCCTCCTTCCGCCCGGCGGAGGACGCCCCCGCCGACACGGTGTACCTCGCCCAGCTCCACGTGGACCCCGACCTGTGGCGCCGGGGCACCGGCCGCGCCCTGCACGCGGCCTGTGTGGAGGAGTGGCGGGCCGACGGCAGACGCACGGCCGTGCTGACGGTCCACGTCGACAACCACCGGGCGCGGGCGTTCTACGCCCGGCTCGGCTGGACCCCGGACCCGAGCAACCCACCGGCCCCGGGCGATCACCATCTGCTCCTCACCTATGACGTCGCCGGGGGGTGAGCGGGAGCGGGGGAGTGAGCGGGAGCGGGGGAGGGCCGCGGGAATGAGCCGGGCTGCTTGAACGTTCATCCATCTCAGGGCCGGAGGGCGTCTCCGTGCACCCGTACCCGTACCCGTACGACGGAAGAGAGCTGACACCATGCGCGTCGAGATCTGGAGCGACATCGCCTGCCCCTGGTGCTACGTGGGCAAGGCCCGCTTCGAGAAGGCGCTGGCGGCCTTTCCCCACCGGGACGGCGTCGAGGTGGTGCACCGCTCCTTCGAGCTCGACCCCGGCCGCGCCAAGGGCGACATCCAGCCGGTCCTCACCATGCTGAGCAAGAAGTACGGGATGAGCGAGGCGCAGGCCCAGGCCGGTGAGCACAACCTCCGCGCGCAGGCCGACGCGGAGGGCCTCGACTACCGGGCGGAGGGGCGCGACCACGGAAGCACCTTCGACATGCACCGGCTGCTGCACTTCGCCAAGGAGCACGGCAGGCAGAGCGAACTGCTCCAGCTGCTGTACCGGGCGAACTTCGCCGACGAGCGGTCCGTGTACGCCGACGCGGACGAGTTCCTGATCGAGCTGGCCGTCGAGGCGGGACTCGACGAGGGGGCCGCGCGTGAGGTGCTGGCCGACCCCGCCGCGTACGCGGACGCCGTCCGCGAGGACGAGCGGGAAGCGGCCGAGCTCGGCGCGAACGGAGTGCCGTTCTTCGTGCTGGACCGCAAGTACGGGGTGTCCGGCGCGCAGCCCGCCGAGGTGTTCGAGCGGGCGCTCACCCAGGCGTGGGGGGAGAGGTCGCCGCTCCAGGTCATCCAGGACGAGGGCGCGCAGACGTGCGGGCCCGACGGCTGTGCGGTGCCGCGGACCCGGTGACCGGTGTCCTGGCGGCGCTGAGGTGCTGGTCGGGCCGGATATATAAGCGGTGCTTTGATGAACCGCGTAAAACCTCTCAATAGACGGGGAGGTCCTGGGGCGTCACAGTGGTGGCATGGAGACCTTCGAGAGCCTCGTCCGTGCCGAGTTCGCGCCGAAGAACACCTACCTGAACACCGCCTCCAGCGGCCTGCTGCCCGCCCGCACCGTGGCCGCTCTGGGCGAGGCCGCCCTGCTGCGGGCCGAGGGCCGGGCACTGGACCCGCTGTTCGACGACGTGGAGGCCGCGCGGGCCTCGTTCGCGCGGCTGGCCGGAGTGCCGGCCGGGCGGGTGGCGGCCGGGCCCTCGGTGTCCGTGCACACCGGCGTGATCGCCGCGTCGCTGCCGCCCGGCGCCGAAGTGCTCACCGCCGAGGGCGACTTCACCTCCGTCCTCAACCCCTTCCACGTCCGCGGCGACCTCAAGGTGCGGGCCGTGCCGCTGGAGCGGCTCGCCGAGTCCGTCCGGCCCGGCACCGCGCTCGTCGCGGTCAGCGCCGCCCAGTCCGCCGACGGCCGGGTCGCCGACCTGCCCGCGCTCCGCGAGGCGGCGCGGGACCACGGGGCGCGTACCTACGTCGACTTCTCCCAGGCCGCCGGTTGGCTGCCGATGGAGGCCGACGCGTACGACTTCACCGTCTGCACGACCTTCAAGTGGCTGCTCGGCCCGCACGGCGCGGCCTTCCTCGTCGTGCCCGAGGACTTCGGCGGGCTGACCCCGGTGCTGGCCGGCTGGGTCGCGGGGGAGGACCCCTGGGCCAGCTGCTACGGCCCCGTCACCGAACTCGCCCGCTCCGCCCGCCGCTTCGACCTGACCCCGGTCCTGTTCACGTACGCCGGGCTGCGCCACTCCCTCGCGCTCATCGAGGAACTCGGCGTGACCGCCGTCCACGCCCATGACCTCGCCCTCGCGGACCGCTTCCGCGCCGGGCTCGCCACCCTCGGCCACGAGCCCGTCCCGGCGCCCGGCTCGGCGATCGTCTCCGTGCCCGGACTGGGGGTACGGCAGCCCGAGCTGAGCGCGGCCGGCATCCAGGTCTCCGACCGCGCGGGCAACCTGCGGGTCTCCTTCCACCTGTACAACACGGCGGCGGACGTCGACCGGGTCCTGGACGCCCTGTCTTCCTGAACCGCTGGCGCGAGCCCGGCCGGGACGCTAGGAAGGGCATCAGGGATGGTGGTGCCGGTGGAGCCGACGCTCGAACAGCCGTCCATCGATGTGGAGTTGCATCGGCGGCTGGTGTACGGGGACGAGTCCGCGCTGCGTGAGGCCTACGCGGCGTACGGGGCACTCGTGCGCCGGGTGGCCGTCCGGGTCACCCACAGCCAGGCCGCGGCCGAGGACGTGGCCCAGGAGGTCTTCGCCCAGCTGTGGACCAGCCCGTACGGCTTCGACGCGCGCCGCGGCTCCCTGCGCACCTGGCTGTCGATGCTCGCCCACCGGCGGGCCGTGGACTGGGTGCGCAGCGAGGCCCGGCACCGCAAGGACGTCCAGGCGGACGACTCGGCGCTGCACGCCATCCCCGACGCCGGGCCCGGCCCGCACGAGACGGTCGTCGACCGCGAGCGCTCCCTGCTGCTGCACACCGCCCTCGCCGAACTCCCCCGCACCCAGCGGGAGGTGGTCCACCTCGCCTACTTCGCGGGCCGCACCTACCGCCAGGCCGCCGTGGAGCTGGGCATCCCCGAGGGCACCGCGAAGACCCGGCTCCGCTCGGCCCTGCGCAAACTGGCGGCATCCCTCGCGGATCCACCGGACCCGGCAGCGGCGAGGGGGGCGTGATGGCGGCGGGCCCGCACCGCGCCGCCGGGGCCGTGCGGGCCCTGCGTATCGTGGCAGCGGCACGGCGAAAGGGCGGCGCGCGATGACCAACGACCACGACGGCGTACGGGAGCTGCTGGCCGCCTGGGCGGTCGGCGCGCTGCCACACTCCGACGCCGGGGCGGTCCCGCTCCACCTCGCCGACTGCGAGACCTGTGCTGAGGAGGCCGAGCGGCTCCGCGCGACCGTACGCCTGCTGGACGGCGCCCTGGGCCCGGACGCGGGGCCGAGCCGGGCCCCCGGTGGCGCGCGCGCCGGCGAGGGGTGCGGCGGCGCGGACGGTGTGCTCGCTTCGGCCCTGCGCTCCCGCCCTCCCCGCACCCCCGGTGTCGCCTCGCACGCGGCGCCGTACGCCGCCGCCGTCGCCGGACTCCAGGCCCTCGTCCGGGAGTTGGACGGCCGCTGGAGCACCCCGGTGGTGCACGACTGGGACGTGCACGCCACCGTCGCCCACCTGGTCGCCGCCGACGAACACCTCGCCCTCGCACTCGGCGTCGGCGCCCGGTTGCCCGCCTCGCACATCCCGGACGGCACCCCCGCCGCAGGCGCGTGGGAGCTGCGCACCGCCGACGTCATCGCCCACGAGCACGCCCGCACGCCCGAGGAGACCGTCGCCACCTGGGCCGCGCAGGCCGCCGATCTCCTGGCGACCCCCGAGGCCCGCGACCCCGCCCTCGCCGCCCGCGCGACGACGGTGATGGGCCTCGGGCTGCCCGTCGCCGACCACTTCGTCATCCGCGCCTTCGAGGCGTGGATCCACGCCGACGACATCGGCCGGGCGGTCGGCGTCGCCGTACCGCCGCCGCCCGGCGAACACCTGGAGCAGCTGGTCCGCCTCGCCGTGCGCATCCTCGGCCTGGCCCTCCACGACGCGCCCCCCGTCCTCGTCGAGGTCACCGGGACCGCCCCCGGCACCGGCTGGGTCCTCGGCTCGGACGCCGAGCCCGTGACCGCCGAACTGACCCTGGACCCGGTCGACTTCTGTCTGCTCGTGGGCGGCCGCTACACCCCGGACGAGGTGCCCCGGGGCCTCACGGGCGACGAGCGCGCCGCACGGAACGTCCTGGCCACGGCGGCGTCGCTGGCCTGGCTGTAGGCCCTGTCGTCAAATTCCCGCCTACCCCGCGACGCCATGCACGCGCTCTCGACGCACCGGGCCCTGACCCGAGTACGTCCAGTACACGGGTCAGGG